>CAYMCX010000075.1:0-3812 GCA_964389145.1 uncultured Candidatus Saccharibacteria bacterium | reverse complement strand
CCCATTTTCCATACACTGAACCAAGTTTGGAGGTAGATGTCTTCCACCCCATCATCCAAATTTACTGTTATTTTTAACTCCTTTGTGGCAAAATTCCAAAACTCCTTTTCAGTTATTTTTCCGGTTTTAAATTGAAGCATCTCAGGAGATTTATACAAGATATATTCAACCTTATCTTTATCATTCACTTCTTTTGGAAGGTTCTTCATGAAATTTCTGAAACTTTCAGATGTAAAAAACACTCCGTCTAAATCAAAACAAATTGCTTTTATCATATGTGAATTATACCTTAAATTGGGGTGACCTACGGGGATCGAACCCGTGACATCTGCCTCCACAGGGCAGCGTTCTACCGCTGAACTAAGGCCACCATAACAAGTAAAAACAAAGCAATACGTGGAGATTATATCATCATATCCGAGGTTTTGGCATAAGAAACGGCGTAAATAGCGCTCACTACAACACTAGAACGACTGAATATGCTTCCAATTATAGAAATCCAAAAACCTGTCCGTAACAGTGAAAGTATACTTCTCCCCCATCCCCTCAACATATTTTGAAACATAGTACTTAACAAACGGGTGATATAAGAAAATAGCAGGAACCTGATCCGCAATCACTTTTTGAAATTCGTTGTAGTGTGTAACCCGTTTATCATTATCAACTTCTTTTCGACCTTCCTCCAAGGCTCTGTCGGATCTTACATGATCAAATCCACTCAAGTTTAATCCCGGGAAATCTTTTTGTGTAGAATGCCAATTAACGTATCTATCGGGATCCCTACCAATCTCCTGTCCATAAAAAAGCACCTCGTAGTTACGGTCCTTTATAACCTGATCAACAAACACCTCGGGATCAACAACTTCCAACTCAACGATAAGCCCTAGTTTACTTTCCCAAACATCTTCAATTTCTTCAGCCAAGTCAACGTGCTCTGGTGTATCTGGAACTGTTATCTTAATAGTTTTGCTTAACACCTCACCTGCATATTCCTTATCATACTTATCAAACAAAACCTCACTATCTGTAAACGAGCTTCTACTTATCGGTCCCTGCACAACTATTCCATTTTCAGAAATCATCCCTCCGATAGATAAAGCCTTCTCCATCTTTTTTCTAAACTCAACATCCTGGAATTTCTCATTTCGAAGGTTAAAGTAGAGTGCGTAGTAAACACCCTGAAGCGGAAATTTTTCCAAATTAAAGTTCTGCAAATCATAATCCCCATGAGCGGTAAAACCGTCTATTTCTCCAAGTCGCGCGGCTATTACCTGCTCGTCCTCGTTAATGTAGTATCTAAAAACCAACTTGCGAATACCCTCGTCTTTGTTTGTGTTTAGTAAAACTACCTCATTTACAATGGGACCGCTTCTTCCTACTCTAAGTATTCTAAATTTACCGCTGGATACAGGAGCTAAGTGATTCTCTTTATCCTCGGAATTGGCTTCCATAACTCCAACTGTCATTAAACTTAAAAACGGGGAAAACTTATTGGGAAGTGTGTATCTTACAGTTAAATCATCAACACGGTCAGTTGCAACCCCCTGAAGATCCTCGATCTTAAAGGCTGTATAAATTAAATCATCCGAAGTAATCTTCTTGCCGTTTGTCCAACGCTGATCTTCCTTAAGCTTGATCGTATATACCAACCCGTCTTCCGAAATCGACCAGGTTTCGGCCAAATCTGGGATTAAAGTACCGTAAATATCATATTTAAAAAGCCCCCGGTAAATCAAGGAAGAAATAGTTTTATCCGCCTGTGTAGCTGCCTGAGAAGGTAAAAACGAACGTGGCTGCCCTACAACGCCTTCTACATACGTTGTTGCAGGCATTATTACCAATACGAAAGAAGTTATGTATGAAAGAAGTTGAGTTAGTATCTCCATAAGTTTTTTAGTGAACGTCCCTATTTTATCAGATTATCGGACTAATTGTTGCCTAAAAAGGCTGTTTACTGGTAAAATGGCCATGTTTTGCCATCGTAAGAGGCAATTTGTGCTTATCGTGGCCCCGTCGTCTAGTGGCCTAGGACACTTGGTTTTCATCCAAGAGATCGCGGGTTCGATTCCCGCCGGGGTCACCAAAATCCTTCTTCTACTCAAAAACATTTGGTACACTTAAATTTATGCAACCGATCAAATTCATGGTAGTAGGATGCGGCCAGGTTTTTGACAAATACTGGATACCGGCACACGAAAAAGCCCATCTTGTTATATCAGGGGTCGTTTGTATAAACACAACCCAACAGACACACAAAAACAGCGGATTTTCCTACCACCCGACAGATTCAACAGATAACACTATAGAGATTCTAATTAATACTTTGGATAGCTACGAGGCTATTGCACTTTTAGTGCCTGCAGACGTAAGACTTGAGCTACTAACTGCAATCCTAAATAAGCCAGAACTTCAAACAAAAAAAGTGTTTATAGAAAAGCCTTATACAAAAAACCTCTCACAAATAGAAGAATTCAAAAACCTAATTAAAAAGTACCCCGGCAGGCTACACTTCTCAGGTAAATATTCGTATGGACGAGCGGACAATTTAATTAAAATACTGTCTACATCCGACGAGTTGCCGCTGTTTATCAACGCAGTTATGATAGAGGGTTCAAAATACTTTAATAAAGTTATGGATAATCAAAAAAACAGCCTCTATTTTAAAGATGGTCCGGAATTGGACCTGGGGTTTCATATCCTAAACATCTCAGCTACGTACTTAAACAGCAAAGAAGATAAAATAAGGGATATTCTTATAAACAGAGATACTGTTATGGACCTAAACTGTATTAGGCCTTACTTTTTGCCAAATCTAGGGTTTGTAGCTGAAGTAGTCTTTACCCTAAATTCTGGGAAGGCTGTCCCACTATACCTGCAGGTAGGTAAAGCTGACTGCGTAAGCAACAGACACATAGACTTTGATTTTAAGGATAAACGGATTGTTCAATATTTTACAACGCTGGACTCGTCAGACCCGGTGTATGAGGTAAGGGAAGACACTCGGGAATTGGTGGCAAACCATGAACCCGGGTATCTATATTATTCGAAAGAGCTAGGTCCGGAAGTATTTTGTAAACAAACCCCCTACGAACAAGAAATCAGTATAGAAATAAACAAAGTATGTATGCAGATTAAAGATATTAGGGAGGATGCCTGTAAGGATGACGTTGAGTCTATTGTGGAATAGAATTGTGGCCTGATCCACCATAATTCACCGTTGGCAACAACTCCAAAACATATTAAACTTTATCAATCTGAAACGCCATGCATATTAAATTCAAAAGATTTGACAAAGAATTACCGGTGCCTTCCTATAAAACAATTGGTGCGACCTGTATCGATTTATACTCACGAATAGAAGTTACAATACAACCTCACAGCATTGGGTATATTCCTCAAAATATAGCAATAGAAATACCCAAAGGATACTGGGGTATGATGGCAGGCAGAAGCTCCGCCCATAAAAGGGGTATTTTGATTCCAAACGGAATAGCCATAGGGGACTCGGATTTTGTTGGAAATGAGGATGAGTATATTTTAATCGCGTACAATTTTACAGAAAAACCGGTAATAATTGAGAAAGGCGCCAGAATAGCTCAAATGGCTATTATTCCCCACGAAAAAGCCGATTTAGAAGAAGTAGACCACCTGGAAACACCCAGTAGAGGTGGGATCGGATCGACAGGAAAGTAACCGTCAATACACTCTTTAAGTTGCAGGTATAATGTAGTAAAATGGTGCGGTTCCGTAAGTTTTCGGAGTATCTGTTTTTACCCGCATTGGGGGGCGTAGCTCAGTGGTAGAGCACCTGG
>CAYMCX010000074.1:2560-3850 GCA_964389145.1 uncultured Candidatus Saccharibacteria bacterium | reverse complement strand
TATACAGTTTCCCATATCCTCAAGTACATAAGACCCCAATAAATCCGCAGGAACGTTGGACACTACAGGGACTCCCAATAGCATCGCTTCCAGGTTTGAAGTTCCCAATCCCTTATACTTCCCCACTAGCATCATCCAATGAATATCCGATATTTCCAAGGCTTCCAGTACCTGTTCATGCTCCAGCTCTCCCATAAAGACAACCTTACCCTCTAAATGCAATTCCTTAACTAATGTAACCGCGCGCGTGTCGTACATATGGCCAATTATCTTTAACCTAAGATCTGGATGTGTTGTTAAGACTTTGTTGAATACGTGAATATTGAACAAAAAATTTCTGTGACCTATAACAGCACCAACACCTAAAATTTGGTTGTGATTCTCATACGAATGGTTTTTCTCAGCGAAAGCTTCGACATCTCCATTCACCCCAAAAGGAATTATAACCATTTTTTTGGTGAACCTATCGCGGTGTACGTCGTTTAGGTATCTCTCTATCTCCCTATCCCAGCATATAATATTTTTGCTAAATGGGAGTATTAAATTACCGCAAATCAGCCAATCAAGTATATTCAAGATTTTATCTTTAACAGGATTAAGAGACTGTAATTGTGTACCTATAGATAAGTAAAGTGGAACCTTATTTACGATAGCCGAAAAAATTGTTGGAAAAACAATATCCAGATACTGATTAACTAAAATTATTCCGCCAGCATCCGCACAAGTTTCCCGGACAAGACGGTAATTTGAAATAAATAGAGAAGACAAACTAAAATGCTTAAAATAGTTTTTTAGAGGGATATTAAGCGCTTTTAATTTAACAACCTTAAACGGATAATTAGGCTCATAAGAATCAACTCCCTTATTCACTGTTATTACAACAACTTCGTGTCCTAATTTGCTCAAAATTTCAGCAAGGCTTTTAGTGTAAAAAGACGTTCCAGTACGCGTGGGAGGAAACATTCCGGACACGATTACAATTTTCATACTATTTTCTCCTATGTGCGAAACACTTTCGCATACCTATATATATTTCATAAGGTAAAAGTATTGAGGAAAATACCAAGTAAGGAATGAGGTAGGTTAAATAACGTTCTCCAGTCCATGAAAAAAACATCAGTTGTATCGTTTGGAAATAGAATAAAACTGCCACAACACTACCTGGTGAAAAGAAATTGAAAATTCTCTCTATTTTAAATAATAAAACACCGATAACTGCCCTAGCCAAGAGAAAAGCCAGTAGAAATCTAACAGTAAGCCTGTACGCATACAAATCAGTATCTTTCGTAT
>CAYMCX010000074.1:0-2550 GCA_964389145.1 uncultured Candidatus Saccharibacteria bacterium | reverse complement strand
TTGCTTGAGTGGCAGCAAATATTTGTGAATATGCTCCGCCCAAATATTTATCCAAGCGCCACTGCCACCCCATCATGGCACGATATGGATTTGATTTGACGTACTCTACCGTTTTACTAAAAAGCAATTGTTCGCGTTCTTCCCAGCTGCCTGGTCTTTCTGTTATCAAAGCCCTATCTGCTTCCGGAAGGTATCTTACAAAAACTGACTTGTACTTCAACTCAGGTGACAAATATCTATTATTCGACAAATATAGGTTCATTGCTGCGTACGTACCCCTAATGAACCGAGCATCATTATATACAATCTTGGATAGAAAAAAAGTCAAAATAATTAAGAATAAAGCAAACGCTAGCGGCAATAAAAATCGGAAAGTAATTTGCTTAGGTTTAGACAATTTAAAATGTTTAGAAAATAGGAACACGACAAGCAAAAATAAAAAGGCAGCAATACTAATATATAATAGGGTCGGCCTAACTAGTAGATTCAAAAAAAAGGATAGGGCAGAAAAAATGACAAGCTTCTTATCCAGATTATTAAAATATAAGTAAGATAACGCGGTCACCAACAAAGCCGAGGTAAAAATCCCGGATGTTTCAATTCCAAATTTATTAAAACCAAGCTCTTTTAGAAAGTAATATGTAAGCGATATAGCAGATACAGTTATAGGCAAGCTCTTCGAGGATTTCAGAAGGGCTACGCCTATAAATACAAAGCTAACAAAAATCAGTACGACATCAAAATACCCCTCTAAATTTAAGAATACAAAGAGAGATAGTATGAGAGGATGGCCTATTGTAGGAAGTATCTCGCTGTTACGAATAGTGTCATTATAGCCTTGAGACAATGCTAAATTCTGCGCCAGACCTAGGTACAAAGCTGAATCCGGAGTTATCTTTTGATAAACTGGAACCTTGGAAGTAAATATTGCCGAAACAGCCACTATCAAAACAATTCTAAGAAGTGGATTGTGTTTAAGTTTTTCCAGAATATTATTACTTTGCACCGGATGACTTAACCCACTCAGCTGTTTTAGCAATTCCCTCCTCCAAATCATACTTAGCAGTGAAATCCAATAATTTCTGCGCTTTCTCCACGGAAGGAATTCTAAGTTCAATATCGGCGGACAGATCGGGTTTAAATACGATTTTGGAAGTAGAACCAAGTACTCTACATACAGTCTGGGCTAATCCATATACAGTTACCACTGCACGAGCATTACCTATGTTAAAAGATTCTCCAACAGCTTCCGACTTTTCTAAGCATTTCATCAACCCTTCGACAAAATCGTCTACGTAACACCAGGCCCTTATACGGTTACCGTCCCCATAAATACTAATATCCTCGTTTCTCAATGCTTTCTGGATAAATATGAGCATTGCACCCTCACCTGTTTGCCCAGGACCATAAACGTTAAAGGGGCGAACGCACACAGTTGGAAGTCCAAACTCAGAATGATACGCCATTGTTAAATGCTCACTCGCCAACTTACTGACTGCATACGTCCATCTAGCGACACCTGCCTCACCAATCGAAACATTACCCTCCTCTGTCGCCTTGTATGCCATGCTTCCAAAAACTTCAGATGTTGAAAAGTCTATAAATCGATGTTTAATATTATGCTGCTTACTTGCCTCCAAAACATTTGCCGTACCAATCATATTAACCCGCATGGTTTTTGTAGGACTTTTAATAACGGTATCGATACCTGCTATCGCGGCTGCGTGCACTACCGTATCGCATCCAGCCATCGACCTGTGCACAAGATCGAAGTCCAAAACATCTCCCTTTATAACCGTTATATTTGGATTATTAGCATATACGCTGCCGGTAAGTGTATCCCTTGTAAAATTATCATAAACAACAATCTTGTTGTCATTTACTAACCTACCTATAATATTATTAGCAATAAAACCTGCCCCACCCGTAATAAATATCTTTTGGTTCTTTATCATATTTTTTAATTAGTTCTTTCTCGAAGTAACTTAGATGGATTTCCTACGCTTATTACGTATGGGGGTACATCTTTTGTAACCACAGCGCCTGCACCTATTATAGAGCCTTTCCCTACGCGCACACCCGGCAATATAATTGCATCCACGCCGATGTCTGCCCAATCTTCTATCGTCACTTTTTCAAATTTTATACTACTCAACAATATAGGCTCCTCAATCGATAGTGCCTCGTGTTCGGAAGACAATATTTTTACTCCCGGACCAATTCCAACACACTCGCCGATTTTAATCCCACCCGCACTGTGAAAAAAACACCCCTGACCTATCCACGTACCACTTCCTATCTCCATCACACCCTTATGGTACCCCTTTAATATCGTGTTATGACCAATATATACATTCGATCCAATAATAATACTTTCCGGGTGAAAAACCAGCACACCTTTCTCAAAAATCACATTCTCACCAATACTCTTAAACTGCGATAAGGTAAAAGAACCGTCACCATGACTCTGTCTTACAGGATACTTGTTTTTCAGCATATTAAATTATTAACTTTTTCTCTTCTTACTCCCAAATCCTTAAATTCTTCATA
>CAYMCX010000073.1:0-3937 GCA_964389145.1 uncultured Candidatus Saccharibacteria bacterium | reverse complement strand
ATATCTTCCTGGGCTTCTTTGTTCTCGGAGTTCAATTCTTTATAGATTCTTTTAAACGAGGCGGTTTTTGTGAATTCCCATTTTTCTTTAAGCAACGGGAATATGACGCTATCTAGCTTCCCTTCTGTTATGGACCTGTTGCCGCAGGATTTTACTTCTGGTGTGTTCACGCTAGCACAGCGATAGTTCGCATAAGTTTTCCCCTTGTATGTTGACGATACGCAATGAAAAGGTCTCCCGCATACCCCGCACTTTATAATTCCTTTGTAAGCGTACTTGTGTTTCCTTGTTCTTGGTGATTGTTCAAGGCCTAGTTTTAATTTCTTTTGAGCGGTATCAAACTCCCACTCAGTAACAATTGGGGGAACTTTGATAAGTACCGGATTGTGCCCCTTCTGTTTGTATTCAAAGATCCCCATGTATGTGGGATTATGCAGGATAAACGCTACCGATCCCCTCTGCCATTTAGCTTTACCAACGAGCTCCGGCATACAATCATCTGTTTCTTTCCATGTGTTAAATGTCTTTGAGTACATATTTTTCTCAGCCAGCATCAAACCTATCTTGTCGGTAGAGTAGCCTTTTAAGTAACTCTCAAAAATAAACCTCACTATCTTGGCTTCTTTAGGGTTCATTACAAGCTTCCCATTTTTCATGTTATAACCAAGCGTAATGTGTTTGTGCATATACACCTTTCCCTCATTTCGCGCTTTTCTTAGTCTTCCCGCCATTGTCCTTGTTGATATCAACTGTCTTTCGAATTCTGCAAACATTGCATACATATTTTCTTGCATGTTATCCATCTGTTCATTCCCGGATTTTGGCATTCTTACATAGTGAAATTCAACGCCGGCAGATTGTGCCCGTCTCTTTGCCGTAATTGCTACAAACAAATCTCTGGCGATTCTAGATACATCGTAAATAACCACATTTTTTATATGAGTATTTTCTTCAAGATACACAAACAGAGAGCTCAAGCCTTCCCTTGATTCAATAGGTAGGGCACCGGAGCGCGCTTCGTCTGTAAACTCCTTATCGATGATAAAACCGTTAGAACCACAAAATTCTACAATAGCATCTCTTTGAGTTTTAATTGTCTGTTCCGTTTTTTGATCTTCTGTACTTACACGGAGATAGGTTACACAGAGTTTAGTATTCATGCTCCTATTTTATACCTTCAATCAACTGTGTAATATGTCCACTTGATTTAGTGGTTTACGCTTATTGACTTTTTGCCGCCATTTTAAGAGGAACGTCGTTAAAGGTACAATATACGACGTGCTCGTTGTTGTTATAGCAAGGTTTGCTTCAAAATAATTGGAAAAATACGCCTATAGGTTACTAAAATGAACGATTTTGGCTCCCCGTACGGAACTTTATACGAAGTTTGATGCCCATTTTTTACAAGGGTATAATTATTTTATAAATACAATGAATAAAGTATTAACTACCCTCTTAATAGTTACTTCAGCTCTTACACTCACAGGATGTACCTTACGGAAGGATACTTGGATGGGATTTTATTATAAAGGAGGCAACTATTTTGATACAAAATATAGCCCCGTATTTTCTACCAAAGAAGGATGTATAGAATGGGCTGAAGAGCTTAGGAATAGCAATCCTAAAGACAAGGCTGTTTCACCTGGGCATCTGTATGAATGTGGAAAGAACTGCAAACTAGATGATGACTACCAATATTTACTGAATAATAGCCCCGAATCTATAACGGAAAATAATTTACAACCTATGTATATTTGTAAAGTAACTTTTGATGATGCGGACTGGAGACGAGGAAATTTTGGTAATTAACTTTTTTATTTGGACACACCGCATACGGAATTTTATCCGGAGTATGTTACGTTTACTAGTTATGGGCCGATGTATAATGCAGCAATGAACAAGTCTACCAAAGACCTAGACGGGGGAGATTTCTTCTATAGAGAGTTACCTAATGTAATACAAATAGTTGGTTTTCCCTTACTAATAGTTTCGTATTTATTTAAAAGTGCCTTAATAACATCAATAGCGTTATATTTTACAGTATGGTTTGTAAGAGGGTACTTGGACTCTCAAATAAAAAGTTATGAATTTGAAGAACGACAGAGAAAATTGGCCAAGCATGTGGTAGATCTTTTCGTAATTGCTACGTGGATTTTATTGAGTGCTTACCTTTTTGTTAGTAGCTACCCGAACAAAAACCCGCTCTGACCTTAATGCAGAACTTTATCCTCAGTCTGTTACCTGTTCTTGTGAATACTCCCTAAAAACAAACAACCCACCGAGTTCCCGATGGGTTGCTGATCGATTAATTACAATAGCTGTTACTATTTAACAGAACCGTATCCATTTGGAATTGCATGGATAAGCCAGATATGTCCAGGACCAACATTAGGATCAACTCCATGATCCATAATTGTTTCGAATTGTTCCCAAATTCTGGTACCACCGTCTACCCAGTAAGGACCTTCGGTTAATAGAGCAGCACCTGAAGTTGTTGACCAGGTATCAGAACCATTCTCCGTTCCACTTTCCGACCAACTCCCACTTAAAAGTCCAAAAGTGTCAATAGTACCTGTGAAAGTTCTTATACCTTGAACTGACCCAGAACCATAATCAACTTTGAAGACTATAGCATTACCATTAATCGTTCCATCAAATATAGTCAGGTTTCCTGGAAGGTATGGATCGTATAAATCTCCAGTGACGACATTTCCTGATTGATTTAATGTCAGGTCATAGCCATAATTGCCGCCTAGAAAAAGGACATCCATCTCGTAAGGACCTGTAACATCCCATGTCTGAGGGCCTACCCATACTATCTTGTAATGCCAAACTTCACCGGACCCCCCATCAGTTTTTCCATTCCATTCGTTATTTTCCCACGCTGCATAAGGAGGATTTAACCAATTTTCGGTATTACCTCTGTCCCACTCTGCGTTCCATTTCATGACTAGTTTGTCTGGGGCATAAATACCCAAATAATCTTCAGGAAGACCCTTTGCTAAACTCCAACTTTCGCCAGTTCCATTGAAGATTCTTGCAGTATCATTATATCCGTACTGATCAAATCCATTTGTGTTTGTAGTTGGTTTTTCTGCCATCGCTAGTTTCGTGCTCACTGTAAAAACGGCTATAAATGCAACTACAAAAAATAATAATTTCTTCATTCTTTTCACCTCCCAATCAAAGAAATAAATACAAAAAAAGCCCGTAATAAAATACGGACTTTGTAAAACAATCAAATCTTCATCTGAATCATTACAACTATAAGTCTAAACTAATCATTGAGTAAAATCCAGCAAGTACGATGATAATATAATCCTAATAATATTTTCTCGAGCGTGCTTTACCCTCGGTCTTTATTGTTTGGTTTTCAACCAATTCCTTTAGATACAAGATGGTTGTGCTGATTTTTAGATTTAACGCATCTCTTATCTCTTTTGAGCTTACCTTTCCTCGACTCTTGATAAAATCTCTGACCTTTTCAAGTCTTTCCGTTTTTCCTCGCTGCTTTCCCTTTACACTTTTTTTTCTACCTTGTTTGAATTTTTCCGTGATTCTAAAACTCGGTTTATCTATGTTATTCATTTTTCTGAAATTATCTATTCCTCCCCAATACATCCAAATGTTGCTGTATAGAGAACGTCCTGTTTTTGAGTTAACCAACTCTCTAGTGGATGGGTGGTGTCCCAACCTGGTTACAAATTCTAGATATTTGCCCAAGTACCTTTCCCTTTTTGCTAACCTAGTGTTTGACCTGAGTCTAATTTTGTATAAATCTCTTAAAGCATTTAGTTCCGGTGGTTGGATAGAAAGTTCTGTGCATATTTCAGAAATTCTGTACCCTTTCTTTATTAAGCCAACAATCTTACCCCGACTTATAGATTTTGTGAGTTGGTTTAGCTTGTGTTTTCTACTAATCACATAGTGGAACAAG
>CAYMCX010000072.1:0-3948 GCA_964389145.1 uncultured Candidatus Saccharibacteria bacterium | reverse complement strand
TACTGACCCCGTACCCACTATCGATTCTTGAGGATCATCCGTTACGTCAACTGCGTCTTCTTTGGATATAAAGTCGGAAGAGAATACTTTTTTTGGATTGGCTTTGTCCGCCAGTTCGGTGATTTGGCGACCTCTTTTGTTGACTATATCCTGTAAAGGAATTACTTGTTCCACTGGGGAAGTTTCGTCTATAGGGCCGGTAGTGCCGTTATTTTGGTAATTTATTACTATATAAGGTTTGGCAGGTTTGTCGAAATGGTTAAAATATCTGGTTTCTTTTAGTAAGTCTCCGGTTAAAATATCCTCGCCTATAGTTTCTTCCCTGCCTTCGTAATCCCAATAGGGGTTTTTCATTTTTCCGAGAATTAGGTCGTTATATTTCCAGCAGACACCTTCAAAAGGTATTCCGTCATCATCATACCAAGTAAACCATATCTCCTGATAACGTATTTTATTGGCTAATTGGCGTTCGGTTCCCATTTTTATGGGGCCGCCTTGAACTCTTTGGAAAAGATCTGCTTTTTTGTCGGGGAATTTACTTATTACTACCTTTAGAGGTTCCTCTATCCATTCGGCGATATATTCGAAGTTTTCGCTGCTCAGGCCAAAATAACTTGGGGTTGCGGTATGGTCTAAAATAACATTAGCGGCTTTTACAGGCTCAAAAACAAAAGTTTGTCTGACCCTATCCCAGCGACATTTTATTACTCCAACAAAATTTAACAACAATCCTCTAAGAGCGGTTCGAAGGACATTTCTTATATAGCGACTTTTGGTTTTAAAGTCTAAGACCCTTTGGAGATTTTTGGCTCGTTCTCTTTTTTCATCATCTGGAGCTGGATTACCTACTATAACGTCAGGTACTTTAGATATAGCGATTGGTATTATTGTTTCTACATCCCTGTAAATTACATTATCTATATAAGGAACCTGCCATCTATAAAGCATCGCACGGTCTATTTGTTTTCCTTTCCAGTAATCATTAGTGTCTTTTCGTCTTTGAGTAAGATTTATACTCTCATAAAATGTTTCAGCCTCGGCTTGTTTTAGAGATAGGACTTTTAGGAGGTCATTATCGGAAATATCAAGGTTTAGTACGCCGTGAGAAATTACTTCTTCCTCTACCTTTTTTTGGTCAGCGTCTCTGAGAAATTCAGTTTTATCTTGTTCAGTAGCCATTTTAGTTTAAATACCTCTTAGATCCATTAAGTGCTGCTATATCAATTTTAAATCTTTTTCTTATACCAAGTTCGTTTTCAGAAAGAGCAATATTTTTTTGCCCCTTTTGGTATTTTATCCTCAATACCTTCTGAAACTCCAGAGCTAATTCCGCTTGTTCTTTTTTTATAATTAAATAAGGTAAAATTCTCGCAATAAAATTAGCTGCTGTTTTAGAACTAGAATAATATCTATAACACCCGTCCTTTCCTTTTTTAGTTAAACCCCCACCAAAATTATCTTTTATAAGTTTCAATACATCAAAGTTTAAATTTGACACTGTGGCTTTAAGTTGAAAGATAGAAGTACCTGTAACTGGTCTAATATAATGTGTTATACAGATACAACCCTCTCCATCAAAAAATCCGGCTAAATATATAATTGTTTTTTCATCGATAGATTTCATAGCGTGCTTTGCATTGATTGTTGCTACATTGGACTATTGCCACTGGAGATATGGTTTCATCTAACGGGCCAGTTCCCGCTACCATAATTCTAGGGTCTGAATAATATTGAAAAACTACATATCCACAGGATCCGCAGTGAAAGGCTTTAACCTGGGTTTTAGTGGAATTATCTAAAAATAAAGCTACCGAAGCCTTTACTCCAGATTCTTGATATTTTAATCGCATAGGTTAATTTTATCATATATACTTCCAAATTCTGCCTTTAGGCTTCTTTATTAGTTTTTGGATGTCTAGGGCGGGAACTCTTCCGTCTAATATAGTGGGAGCTTTTCTCCTTAGTTCTGGGTATGGGGGACGGACTCCGCCGCCTTTGCCTCTTGGTTTGCCCCATTCTAGGAATACTTCTCTTATCGCATCATAGCAATTATGGACTAAAATTCCTCCTTCTACGGAAAAACAATGGGTATTTTCTACTTCAAGATTATAAACGGGTTCATAACCTATTTCTTTGAGGTTTTTGATCTGCGTTGTTTGTCTTTGCAAATACCCGAACAAAACTTGGTTCGGGATGGAAAGAAGGTAAAATATTCCTCTCCACAAAAAAGGCAAATTATTGGTTCTTTTTTTCTGTGTAACCAAGATATTTTGTTTAATTTTTTGTGGAATTTTAAACCAGCTTTTGATTTGTGCCAAAGTATTGCCTTTGGCCTCATGTTTTTTTCCATGTGCTCTCTCATTTTCTCTATCGGTCTTTTTCTCATCTCCAAAGAAATATGATGATTCTTTAGCATAGATTCCAAGTTTTCTATCTGGTTGTTGTCTTTCATGCCATCCTTGTGATGAATATGATGTTTGGGGAGAATAGGCCCGTTGTGAAATTCCCAAACTAATCTGTGCAAAATTTGTGATCCTTTGAAGTGTTTGCTGGTATGACGATAGTATTTTCCTCCCATTTTGTAAAATCTTTTGCCATTGAAAACTTGAATGGTTGGAGAAACTATTTCTACCCGCATACACACATTGTATCATATCTAGTGATGTTAGTTCTATAAGAGGTTTCCAGCCGTCTTGGGTTAAAAATAAATGATCGGCAGTTTCTTTTATTTGTTTACCTTTAGAAACAGTAGCTAGATAAACCTTTTCCACCCCTACCTGACGTACATTATAAAACTTCTGTAATCCCCCCAGAGACCAAACAAACCCTGTTTTTCCTACAAGATCGCCTATTTTTATCTGACCGTCATCAGTATCTACAAGCGTATTGTATCCTATACAATGGTCATTTCCCGCAGAATTTAAATCTTCAACATTATGTTCGTCATATACCAAGGACGGCAGAGATTTTATAGTTTCTTGGCAAGATTCGTGGACTTGGAAATAAGGTATTCCATCTGGGGCATCAGAGAGATACATATGAAATAGGGCTAGTCCGTTCTTTCTAGCTCCTTTAGAGAGGGTATCAGCTCTTCTTATAGAGATATTTGGTATGTTACGTTTAAAGACTTCGGCGATAGAGTCTCTGCCCTGCTGTTTCGAAAAACAATCGTGGGGAAGATACATTATATCTACAGGGGTTATTTCAAGGGCGATACGTATATCTTCAGCCCATTCTTCTGGGGTTTTTTGGTTTTGGTATATTTCTCTATATTGGTAGATTCTGCCTTCTTTTGTTCTGGCGAGAAATACAGCCGCCCCAGGGTCGTTATATCCCCAATCAAAACCAATAACTCTATCGCAGTCTTCTAATATAGGTAGCTGGGATACGATGTGTTTTTCCCTTCGCCATTGGCTAAAAACCTGTCCCGAAAATACATCCCAGTCGCCCTCCAAGAAAGCCCTTCTAAGGTCATCCGGCAGGGTTTCCAGTTGGTGTACATAATCTGGGTCGGCTTTTAAAATGGCGGGGTTGTCATAAACTTTAGCGGGGACGTAGCGGTAATCTTCAGGGTGTTCTCCTTTTTCATATTCTTTGTCTATAAAAAGCCTTTTAAGCCAAAGGTGGCCTACCCCTCCTGGGTTGCTGCCAAGATACATCTGAAGTTTTAGGTCGGTTCTGGTAGTACGAAGGTTAGTTTTGAAGTTGTTGAATTGGAATTCGGTTAGCTGACCAGCCTCATCTATGCCTATATCGTCATATTCGGCTCCCTGATAATTGAAAACATCACTTTCATATTGACAGGAACCACATTCCAGGGTGCTTCCGTTTGTAAAGGTGAAGATGTGCTTTTGGTCATTGTATTTGTAGATGCCTTTTGGAAGTTCTTGTTGAAGTCTGAGGATATGGTTTCTTAAAAGTTCTGGGAAGGTTCTTCTAAGGAGAAGA
>CAYMCX010000071.1:1249-3969 GCA_964389145.1 uncultured Candidatus Saccharibacteria bacterium | reverse complement strand
GATGGTCAGACTATCTTTTAAGGTTAAACTTAAAGCTTTCAAGTATCACTTCAAATGTTTCGTCGAAACTTCCTTTGGATGCGTCGACTTTTGAGATAATTACAAATTTGTCATTGGCAGGATATTGGAAGTAAACCATGTCACCCCACCACGCATAATTTTTAAGCATAACTGCTTTCACATTTCCTACTTCAACTTCTGATTCTTGCGGGTTACTGGGTCTTTTACCGGTTATCACTTTATACTCGTCCTGCAATGTAGCTTTCTGAATTTCCATATATTCTTCAAAAGTTCTGTGTTCCTTATTTAAGTCGATAAAAACTCCAAACCCGTCAAAGGATTTGCCTTTACTTTGATCATATGTTTCTTTGTCGCCAAGAATTACCTGCTTTTCTGGATTGCCAAAAACAGGTCCGTTTATTTTGCAACAAGTCTCATCCATTAAAGGGTGCTCAAAAGAGAACGCATGTTTGCTATTGTAGTAGGTCTTAGTAGTTGGTAGTTCCGGAGCAAGTGGTTTGTCGATGAACAAGAATGAGGACAATATTTTTTCTGTCTCTTGTTTATATTTTTCTATGTAGCCCAAATCACCTCTATGTATTTGAACAATTTCGTAAAGGTTCCCGTGAAGTAATGCAAATGATTCTTTCAAATCGTATGGACAGTTTAAAATTATAAAATTCCTGGCATCTATAGTATCAATTTTTGTAGATTTTATATCCTTAGGAGAGAAGCCCGCAGTACAAATCTGTTGATACGAATCCCTTTTTCTTTGAGTAATGTCACGAACATTTTGATTAATAGTGTCTTTGTGAACAACTATTTTCATTATGTATCCATCAGCTAAGTTTTCTTCGCCGGTAATATCCTCTGCCTGCCTTGCACCTTTGTACGTGATTGTATATGTTCTTGTTTCGTCAAAACTTGAGGGCGGGGTAAATATGGAATTTAATGGGTATTCCAAGGTAAATTTGTCGACGCTAGCATCTAGGAAAGTTGTTTCCGGCTGTACTTTTACGGGTTCAATGATAGGAGGATTATCGGTTTTATCAAAACCTACCCGCGCATTTAATGCTTTTTGAATCAAAAATATTACGACTAGCATTGACAAAAAAATTACTGGGATACTTAAGAAAAATATAAGCAGTTTAATTTTTAGTGAAAATCTTTTTTTCTTTTTTACAGGAGTTTCCGGAGCAATAGTTTGTTCGGTATTTTCCATATTATTAGTGGAATTAGTTTCAGGTGTGACGTTAGCATTTGAAATATCTTCCATATGTATATTCTAGCAGTTCCCTAACAATTTTAGTAAACGGAGTTGACATTCGTACACAATAATTCATAATTATCACAGAGATATATTCGTTAAAAATATTTTTTGACGAGGAAACTCTACTGCTCGAATGGAATATAAAAAAGAATTTAGATTAGAAGAAAATTGATTAAGAACTCCTGGTATAGGGAGTTCATTTTTTTAGGAGGTGATTTTTAATGGCAGCAAAGAAAAAGACAGCAAAGAAAGTTAAGAAGACAGTCAAGAAAAAGAAAAAGTAACTTGACCGGCTTTTTAGCTCGAGCATAAAAAGCGACGTAAAGTTACGTCGCTTTTTTTTATTTATTTATTAAAATTTAAATTAGTCGAAATTTACCGAGTCTTTTACCGTATACACTTTTCTATCACCTGAATCAAAGTAAATTCTCATCAGTAATTCGCCGAGAAACCCTGTCATGAAAAGCTGTGTTCCAAGAAGAACAAAAAGCACTGCGAAGGTAAGTAAAGGTCTTCCTCCAATATCCATGCCCAAGGCAATTTTTTCTATAACTAAAATTAGGCTAAGAATAGTTCCTAAACCAAACATCCCAATACCTACCGAACCAAAAAGTCTTCCCGGCATTAAAGAGTAAGGTTTCTTTGACATATCAACTAAGAATTTTAGTGAGAATAAATCAAAGAAAACTTTAAAGGTTCTTGTTATAGATCCGTACGAAGATTTACCGTGAATTCTCTCCTTATACTCGACGTCGATTTCCGTAATTTTATTTGTGAACAAACTACAGTATGCAGCAAAATATCTGTGCATTTCTCCATACATTCGTAAATTTTTCACAACAAATTTTCTAAAGCCCTTTAATCCGGATCCGTTGTCTTTTAATCTCACGCCTGTAATTTTTACAATCATCTCGTTTGCAATTGCAGAGGGGATTGTTCGTAAGACAGATGCAATTTTTCCGTTTTTCCATCTTCCTACTCGGTGAGTATTTACAACGTCAAATCCTTCATCAAGTTTTTCTACGACATTTAATATTTCTTTTGGATCAATTTCAATGTCTGAGGAAAAAGTTAAAACATAATCACCTTTAGCATGGTCAAATCCATTTTGATACCCTTGGGTCATTCCCATATTTCTACCGTGTTGAAGTATTTTTACTCGCGGGTCTTTACGGGCGAGTTTCTGCAGTTCTCCCCAGGTGTCATCTTTAGACCCGTCCTCAATCATGATTATTTCATGGTCAAATGGAGCTGGATCCAGCACTCTCTTGAGTTCGTCGTATAAAATAGGTACATTCTTTTCTTCGTTGTAGCAGGGTATTACTATTGATACTAAAGTGTTAGTCATGATTGTATTATACAATACAAAGCCTATAGGGCCTTATACCAGTCTTCCTGCTTATTAAACCAATCAAAATATATTTGCACTATCTGTTCAATTGATGTCGAC
>CAYMCX010000071.1:0-1239 GCA_964389145.1 uncultured Candidatus Saccharibacteria bacterium | reverse complement strand
AGTTTTTTTATGATTATATCTATTTCAGCCTGAAGCGCATTAAGCTGCTCGCTGTTTTTCTGGATCAGCTCGGGTATTTTTTTAGCTCGGGCAATTACTGCGCTTACATCTTTGCCAGCTTTTTTTGCTTTGTTAATATCAGCGTAAGTTACAAACATCTCACCCTGACGAGGAGGCATCTTTTTTATGTTAGCTTTTTTCCCGGTAACTTTTTCTACGGTTTGTATTAACTCTGCCAATGTCACGGGAGAGGAGTTTCCTAAATTAAAGATTTCATACGGGCGGGGATTGTTAATTACTTTGATCATTGCATCAAATATATGATCAATAAAGCAGTAATCCCGCCCGGTTTTTGCAGCGTCTTCGTCACTCCAGTACTGTTTAAATTCTTTTTTGTAAAGACAGGATTTGATTAATATTGGTAGTGCTAAATCCGGTCTCATCCTTGGTCCGTTTGGATTAAAGATTCTAAAGATTGTAGTGTTCATACCAAAATTTTTTGAATATGTGTAAAGCAAAACTTCATCAGCTTTTTTGGTTGCCGGGTAAGGTGCAAGAGGGAAGTCGGTTGCCATGCTCTCGATGAAAGGAGTTTGACTGTCCCCGTAAATGGACGAGGTAGATGCAAACAAGAAATTATTCACATCGTTTTTCCTGCATGCTTCTAACAAATTAACAGTAGCTTCAACATTGTTACGTACATACACTGCCGGCTTATCGATGGAACTTGTAACTCCCGCCCATGCCGCTAGGTGAACGACGGTATTTATCCCTTTATTTTCAGAAAACATTTTTTCAAGTGAGTTTACGTCTAAAAGGTCTATTCTATATAAACGAAAGTTTGGATTATCTTTGAAATCTTTGATGTTATATTCTTTTACATCGGGGTTATAATATTCGTTGAAGTTGTCTAAACCTATAACTTCATACCCCTTTTTCAGCAAGTACTCACTTAAATTTGAACCTATAAAGCCTGCGGCTCCTGTTACTAATATTTTCATTATTGAATTATACTATCTACGCAGTGAACTTACCCGTTTTTCTGAATGTTAGGTTCTCTGCCATAGTTTGGGTACTCAAGTTCGTTTAGTTCCTTTTTCTTTAGAGCCCAGTTCATAATATTTGTTATAGTGTATCCGATTTTTAATCCTGTAAACGATCCTGGTCCCGGTTTTGGTTCATATACTTTTACATCTTCAGGATTTAGATTATTTTCATCTAGGAGAGTCTTTATTGCTG
>CAYMCX010000070.1:0-3982 GCA_964389145.1 uncultured Candidatus Saccharibacteria bacterium | reverse complement strand
ATCTTTATGTTTTATTGGGTTCTCTTTTGACACACGCACATTTTATCATTTCGTCGCTAACTCTTCTGGGCGCTAAAGGCAGCGAGCTATAAATGCTAAAATACGAGTAGTGAAAAAACTTCTTATTGCCCTAGCAACTATCACTATATTTTTACTATCCCCAACAGGCGTACTAGCCGAAGGAGAATTTCAAACTGAGTACACCGTAAGTTATGATGTACAGCAAACCGGAGAGACGTTAGTTACCTACGACATAAACATAATAAATAACCGCGCGGATGTTATTGCTACTAAATATGCGCTTTCACTAAAACAAATGAATCTAACCGACATTGGAGCCTCGGACAAAGAAGGAAGTCTGGAATTGGAAAAAGAAACTAAAGATGACGTAACTACACTAACAGTAATTTTACGGGACAAGGCAATAGGCGTTAACAAAAAAAGTAATTTCAAAATATTTTTTAAAACCAAAAATATAGCGTCCAAAGTTGGAGAAATTTGGAATGTAAATATTCCGCAAGTTCAAATCCTCGACACTACTAATAGATACGACGCTTCCCTTTACGTTCCGGCGATATTTGGGCCGGTAATATTTGTTTCCCCTCAAACTAAGGAAGAAACATTACAAAACGGACGTAGACTTTACAACTTCACAAAAGAAATTTTAAAAGAAAGGGGTATCACGGCATCATTCGGAAAATACCAGGTTCTAAATTTTAATCTAAAATACCAACTGTCTAACGAATCCATATTAAGCTCTGTTCAAGAGATTGCGCTTCCTTCAGATATAAAAGATAGACAACAGGTTTATTACCAAAATCTTGATCCGGCCCCAATAAATGTAAAAAAAGACAGAGATGGGAATATTCTAGCTCAGTTTATAGTTCCACCAAAACAAATACTAAATGTAGAACTAATTGGCTCCGCACGAATAATGGGAAGGCAGATTGCCCCGGAGTTTGGAGGTAAAGAAAATAAAATACCAAGTGATCTCTTAAGAAATTATACAAAAAATAAAAAATACTGGGATGTTGATGCCCCCGAAATAATAGCGATTGCAGAAAGTCTATTTGTTGCAGAAAACACTGTTTCTCAGAACGCGCAAGCAGCATACAACTACACAACACAAAATCTAAGTTATAACTTTGAAACTACAAACGAAAATGCTGTTGAGAGAAAGGGAGCGTTGACAGCACTCACTCAAAAAAATTTATCAGCATGTATGGAATTTACCGATCTGTTTATCTCCATTACACGCGCAATGGGAATTCCAGCAAGGGAGTTAAACGGGTACGCCTTCAGCGATACCAATACCAGAACTCCCCTTTCGATTAACCTAAAGGGCGGGGATTTGCTTCACTCTTGGGCAGAGTATTACGATCCAAATTACGGTTGGGTAGCGGTTGACCCAACCTGGGGTGCTACTTCTAAAATAGACTACTTCACAAAACTCGACACTAATCACTTTGCATTTGTTATTAAAGGACTTGACTCAGAATATCCAATCCCTGCAGGTTCCTACAGAATAAGTGATAAAGCTAAATTGGTTGAAATTGATTTCGCCGACAACGCAGCATCGTTTGAACCTTTGAACATGGATTCGTTTGAACAAGCAAAGGGGTTTGTTACAAGTCAGGTTATCTCCCCAATAGTTTTAATCTTAACGATTGGTGGGGCGGTCTTGTTTATTGGAATTATATTCAAACTACTAAGTAGAAAACTTCCCTAACTTCAAAAAATAATATGTAAGGATTGTGTGATAAATGTTAAGAGAACGTAAGTTTAAAACGTTGTAAAATGCGCGAAAGGAGGTTAATCAGCTAAAAGAGAGCCGATCCGAATCTTACCAAAAGGAGGTATGAGATGAATACGGCAACTATCACAGCGACAGGAGAAACCACGGATAGGATTCTGGAAACTGTACAGCAAATTCTTAAACATCCCGTGGGAGCTTTGGAATACTTAGCGAGTGAATCAATTTCAGCCCAAGACCCAACACTTGCTCTGTATATCCAAACATTAACTGACACGATAAAACGAAATAGGGTGGATCGGGGAGATAGCGTCCAGGAAAATCTGGTACTTTACTTCGCCATATATGTAGCCAGCCAGTTCGGAGTTAAAGTACCACGTCGTTATACCAAGAAAGTTTGAGAGAAAGAAATGCTGAAAACCTCGTAAATTCGGGCATTCGTATTACTTTGCGGATGCCCGAAGCTTTTTGTGATACTTGTTGTTAAAATCCCTCAGGGCATCCGCAGTATATGAAAGTCCTTTATAGGACGCGAGATCCCCTACACTTCCTTCAAATAAAATCTTACCTCCGTTAGCGCCACCCTCAGGACCCAGATCAATAACCCAATCCGAGTTGGAAATAATATCCATGTTATGTTCAATTACAACTACTGTGTGACCTTTGTCAGTAAGCCTTTTTATAATAGCGATAAGATTTTCTAAATCTGCAAAGTGCAACCCTGTTGTTGGTTCATCAAGGATATAAAGTGTACTTCCGCCGGCGCGCTTAGATAGCTCCAATGCCAACTTCACACGCTGAGCCTCGCCTCCGGATAGTGTTGGTGCGGGCTGTCCAAGTTTAATATACCCGAGACCTACATCGTGAATGGTCTGAACCTTCCTTTGTATAGAGGGAACGTTTTCGAAAAATACCAAAGCCTCGTCAATCGTCATATCCAATACATCAGCAATATTTTTTCCCTTATAATGAATCTCCAAAGCATCTTTGTTATACCTTTTTCCACCGCAAACATCGCAGTTAACATAAACGTCAGGCATAAATTGCATTTCAATCTTTAATTGGCCCTCGCCACCACAAGCCTCGCATCTTCCGCCTTTAACATTAAAACTAAACCTACCTTGGTTGTAGCCTCTAATACGGGCTTCCTCAGTCTTAGAGAACAAATCCCGAATAAAATCAAACACTTTTGTATAGGTGGCAGGATTGGATTTTGGAGTTCGACCAATAGGGGACTGATCGATCCCTATCATATTGCTGACATTTTCTAAGCCAAGCAAACCGTCGTGCTGTTCGGGTTTTTCCTCATTTTTAAGTCCAAATTCCTGGCGAAGAGCCTTATACAGAGTATCCATAATCAAGGTTGACTTTCCAGAGCCTGAAACCCCTGTTATGCAAACGAATTTTCCAAGCGGAATATTTAAGTCAATATTTTTAAGATTTCTTCCGGAGGCGTTTAATAAAGATAGTTGCTCACCACTCTTGGTTTTCTTTCTGTTATTTCTTGGATCCAAATCGTTGTAGTCTATAAGCTCAATGGCTTCAAGCTTCCTAACATGGTCCCCCACTCTTTTACTGCCCGATAAATACTGACCCGTTATCGAGTTCTTATTCTCCGTTATTTGCTCTGGAGTACCCTCAGCAATTACCAAACCCCCATGAGACCCGGCGCCTGGACCAAAATCAAAAATATAATCACTTTCTAGCATCGTTTCCGTATCGTGCTCTACTACAAGTACAGTGTTACCCAAATCCCTAAGATGTTTTAACGTTCCTATAAGCTTCCCCTGGTCGCGTTGGTGAAGTCCAATAGAGGGTTCGTCTAAAACGTATAGAACGCCTGAGAGACCTGAACCAATTTGAGAGGCAAGTCTGATTCGCTGTGCCTCCCCACCTGACAAATGAGCGGCTGCCCGGCTTAGGGTTAAATAAGATAGCCCTACGTCCAACAAAAACTGTGTTCTATACCTAATTTCTTTTACAATACCTCCGGCAATAGTTTTCTCCCTCTCAGACAAAAGACTTTCCAGTTCATTAACCCAAACCTTTAACCCGTCAATTGCAAACTCAGTGATATCCCAAATATTTTTATGGTCAATTACAACCGATAATGCTTCTTTTTTAAGCCTGGAGCCCTTACAAACAGGGCACGGTTCCATCACCATAAATTTTTCGATTTCGTTTCTAACGTATTCTGAGTTTGTTTCCTTATGCCTTCTCAATAAATTT
>CAYMCX010000069.1:2622-4068 GCA_964389145.1 uncultured Candidatus Saccharibacteria bacterium | reverse complement strand
AAACGTATTTGGGAGGAGAATGCGTGGTGACCGCCAGTTGCCCTTCAGGAGCCAGTCTTGGAAATACAGGCGATTGCCTGGGACCCAGCTTAGTTTGTTGCGACCCAACTCCGGAAGAGGATGATGACGGAGTACCTCCCTCAGAATACGTAGGAGCGGACATTGAAATTCCTCAACTTATCAACCTAATATTTACAATAATGATGCCATTTGGAATAGGGCTTGGCGTATTTTTCATGATAAAGGCAGGCTATACAATCAAACTTTCCGAAGGAAATCCGGATAAAAAGAAGCAGGGTGTTGAGGAATTAACCTCAGCAGTACTAGGCACACTATATATTTCCTTCGCACTTGTTATACTTAGGATTATAATAAAGGCCATACTTGGTGGAGACATCGGTTGGTAATTATATTTTGAAGGAGGTGTAGTTTATGAACTTTCTAGTACAAAATGTATACGCAGTAGAACAAGTAGTGACTAACCCTTTAACTGGGTTTAATGATATTGGAGACATCGCAGGATGGGCAATCAACGTCATCTTAGGAATAGGATGGGCATTGACCTTCGTCATGCTCGCTGCCGGTTTTATTAAATACATCTTATCTAAAGGAGAGACCAAAGCTACTGACGCAGCCAGACAATGGCTAAGTTATGCAGCATTAGGTGGAGTAGGTTTGTTCTTCTTAACAGTGTTTAAGAGTATTATCATGAATCTTCTTGGATTAACCCAAGATGCGGTACCGGGAGGAGACAGTCAGTTTAATCCTTTCGAAAGCTAATGACTTTTCTAAAGATCATTCAGAAACCCTGGGATTTTCCCAGGGTTTCTGTTTCTCTTGTAACTCACACCCTCGGGGCATATAATTCAAATATATTTGATGGAAACCCAACTTGGTAATTCCATTTAGAAGGAGGTGTAGTCCATGAACTTTCTAGTACAAAATGTATACGCAGTAGAACAAGTAGTAACTGATCCACTAAACGGATCTTTTGGAACAATCGCAGACATCGCAGGATGGGCAATCAACGTCATCTTAGGAATAGGATGGGCATTGACCTTCGTCATGCTCGCTGCCGGTTTTATTAAATACATCTTATCTAAAGGAGAGACCAAAGCTACTGACGCAGCCAGACAATGGCTAAGTTATGCAGCATTAGGTGGAGTAGGTTTGTTCTTCATCACAGTGTTTAAGAGTATCATCATAAACTTACTCGGCGATCCTACAACCCCAGGAGGGGACGACGCTCAGTTTGACCCATTTGGTAGTAGTTAAAACTGTTTGATGACAAGTATCAGAGAGAGCCCCGTAAAAGCGGGGCTTTCTTATTTTAGGGTTTATGTAATATAATCTGACTAATATGTTAAGTACACTTCTTGCATTAAGCGAAAATTATGGATATATACCACCGGTGGGCGAGGAAGCTAGCACCTTCCACAACATCTC
>CAYMCX010000069.1:0-2612 GCA_964389145.1 uncultured Candidatus Saccharibacteria bacterium | reverse complement strand
CCTAGGTAAGCTGGATGAGATTATAAATATCCTAATGGGAATAACCTTCGGAACCGGCTTTATCTCGGTTGCATACGGAATGCTAAAGCTAGTAATCAGCAAGGGCGACCCAAAAGCAACCTCAGCCGCCATCTCAACAATTACTTGGGGAGCCATAGCGGTGGCTATTTCATTTTTTGCAATTGTAATAAAAACTATAGTAGTAAATATGACGGGAGTTACAGGACTAGATGAAACTTTACCGGATTTCTAAATTTTTAATAACATTAGCGCTTGTTGTATCCATAGCATTTACAACAAGTCCCAAAGCATATGCATACACTTGCAGCGCTGTAGATGACGATAGCGGACCACCGGGAATTGAGGAGTTAGTATGTCCTTTTGCAAGAGTAATTAATGTGCTGCTGTTTGCCTCCGGTGCTGTTTTGATACTTATGATTTTATGGGGAGGTTTTAAACTGGCTATGTCCCTAGGCGATCCAAAGGGATTTCAAGCAGCTACTTCCACCTGGTCTCACGCATTGGCCGGATTTTTAATAGTAGTTTTCGCCTTAACTATACTTTCTATACTAACAAGAATGCTTGGGTGGGAGTTTGAATCGCCTTTTCAAAGGATATATGATGCTTTGCTTTCGTTTACTGCAGCCTTAGGAATTAGTGTCAATCCTTAATGACCATATTGAATAAACGTAGGTGTTAAATTCTTTCCCCAAGTAATGAGAAATTCCTCTTTAGAAACCGGTGTGAAATAAGCTATTGCCAAAATTTCTTCCGTAAACTCGTTGTATTCATAAAACATACCTTTAGAAAGAAACACAGATGCCTTCACTTTATCATCGTTCTTTACATACATTGTAAAATCCGGAGTACCTAATTGATTCCTACTTACTTCCTCACTAAAAGACTCAAGAGATTTCGTGAACGCAGGAATTTTATAGTACACCACAACGTTTTCTTTATCGTAACCAATCTCGGAAGGAACGTACTTACTTGGCCAAGATACCTTAGCAACAACTTTACCCTGCCCAACCGACTGCTGAGTTAACACCTCAGCCTGTAATTGGGTTGCTACTTCTTGAAACGTACTTGTACCAGGAACAATGTAATCAGGAGAAGGCTCATCTGGTTTACTTTCCTTAACAACATATGGTGGGATTGGAACAAGATCTCCATCTTCTTCAACCCGATCAGAAGACAGAACTGCAACAATAAGAAGGATAATAAAGAAAGCTACCCCAAAGAAGATCACTTTTTTATTTCTCATCGACTTAATTTTATCTATTATCTTCATATACTATTTATAACCCAAAAAAGCCTTCTACCCAATCCCTATGATTTGGGTAAGCATTCCAAAAAGTTTCCCAATCCGCACCTATATTAATAATACCAGGACAGTCGCAGGCGTTTACGTGCACCCAGTTTCCAACTGTTTCAGAAAAGTCCTCACTAGCAGTGTTGTTAGACCCACAATTTCCAGGGTATGTGGGGAACGTACCCTCAAGATTCATTGTGTTTACAGCAAATTCGTCAAGAATCTCAAATCTATTTTTATATATATGGCCGGTTTCATGTGCAAAAAGATAGTTTAAGTATGCCTGAATAGAGTAGGTGCATGTGCTGTTAAATACAATTGTATTTGCATCCATCACTTCCGCGCACCAACCCGGTGTGTTAGAAGACCTGAGCAAATGAATCGGACCTGCCTCACACAGACGGGTAACGTAAGTTCCGGTTCTCGCCGCCATTATATTCATTGCTAGTGTAAATGTCTCGATATTTCCATCAGGCCAATCCGACAGTGTGTAGCTATCGTGCGGCATGCTTTGACCGTCAGCTCCACTAACGAATTCAAAACAAAAAGTGTCTGATCCTGGGGAACCTCCCATAGGGTTCTCGTAATCAGGAGCACTGCATCCGGCATAGTTTCCCCCTCCTGGCATACCGTCTCCTGTTCCTGCGTAATACCCACCACTTTTTGTTGGATCAACCGGGGAAATAGAACCCAATGTAGTTCCAAAAAACATGAAAGAGAAAAATAGAATAACTAAAAAGGGAATAGCAAAAACATACAGCATGATTTTAATAAGGTTTTGGGTTAACTTGTCCATTCCCTCCATGAACTCACCAATATCTCCCCTTAAAACAGCTTTAGCAAACTGATCAACTTTGACGGCAATAGCCGTAATAAAGAAGTTTATTATGGGACGTAAGGCTTCAATAATAGGAGTTAGAAATGCCAAAGTACCACCACTTACTGAGGTGACTGCTGTCTCGAAAGCTGTAATCATGGCGTTGGAAACTGCGTTATAGATTGCATCTCGCGCCTTCATGAACGGGGCTAAGAATTTTCCACCAACTTTGAAAATCTTAGTTTGGATCTGATTTAATAACTCGGTTACTCTTTGTAATGAACCTATCTTTCTCCATAGAGGGGATACAAAGTCGTTGCTCTTGTTTCTTCTGCCAATCTCATCCATTAACTGGACTAAAATTCCACCGTTTGCAGCGTTATCAACAATTTTTCCGGTAGCGTCAAAGGTTAGGCCAAATCTTTCACCGTAGAGCTTTCCCCCACCAACCGGTTTTGACAACCATAATCCAAAGTCTCCAAA
>CAYMCX010000068.1:0-4074 GCA_964389145.1 uncultured Candidatus Saccharibacteria bacterium | reverse complement strand
AGCTTAGTAGCAACCTAACAATGCTACTTCTTGAAGGGAAAATTGTGGAGGAGGGAGGGAAGTATTATGCTGGTTAACGTTAATTCTGTGGGTTTGTGGGGTGTTGATGCTGTTGGAGTATCTGTTGAGGTGAATATTGCAGGCCGTGGTTTTCCCGGATTTGATATTGTTGGATTGGCTGCCAAGTCGGTTGTAGAGAGTCGCGAGAGAGTGCGTACTGCCATTGTAAATTCCGGCATCGAGTTTCCTTCTAACAAGAAAATAACAGTGAATCTAGCTCCCGCAGATTTTCCAAAAGAGGGTACCCTGTATGACCTACCTATTGCTGTAGGCATAATGTGCTACGTTAGCAATATCAACATACCGACTGACACAGTTTTTCTAGGCGAGCTGTCCTTAGATGGCAAACTTCGTCATACAAAAGGTGGGTTACTCGCTGCGATCTTTGCGAAGGATATCTCTGTTATTGCACCTCCTGATTTGAATTCGGTACTAAAGTGCTTGAGGGATCCGTTAATTTTGAAGAAATTTGTGGGAACCTCTGCCTCAACTAGTACAGTTAATATAGGTAGTACCAGTATTAGCGACGCACCACCACATCCTAAATTTTCAGATGTTTTAGGACAAGAACAAGCTAAAAGGGCATTAGTAATAGCCGCAGCGGGCGGGCATAATGTCATATTAACCGGGCCCCCAGGTTCTGGTAAATCGATGTTGAGTAAAGCATTTTCGTCAATATTGCCAAAGATGTGCCCAGAGGAATTCCTCGAAGTTACTAAAATATATTCTTCTGCAGGTTACTTGATGGGGAATGATACTTTTTTAACTAAACGGCCTTTTCGAGCTCCACATCATACTATTTCATATGTATCTATGGTGGGGGGGGGCTTAGTCCCGCGTCCTGGGGAAATTAGTTTAGCGCATCGAGGCGTTTTATTTTTAGATGAGTTTCCTGAATTTCCTCGTCCTATTATTGAGACACTTAGGCAGCCTTTGGAGGAGGGAAGTATTTGTATAAACAGGAACGGACGATCCGCTGTTTTTCCTGCCAGATTCACCCTACTTGCAGCATGCAACCCCTGTCCCTGCGGATACTTAAACCATCCCGCAAGGCCATGTGTATGCACAAAACATTCAATTGAGAGGTATAAAAATAGGATATCAGGACCAGTACTTGATCGAATCGACTTACACGTTAGTATAAAACCGGTCGATGTGGATAACTTGACACTAAAAAACACAACTTTTCTTACACGCTATGTGGATAACTCACTAACAACTGCAGATTCCATAGGTAACGCAGTGTCTGTTCAGCGAAAACGTATGAATACTTGTGGTATTTACAGCAATTCAGAGTTAACTAATAAAATGTTGTCTGAGTTTTGTACCCTGGATCCTGAGTCTGAGAAAATTATGAAAGTGGCAGCTGTAAAGTTTAACCTGTCGGCGCGATCCTATTTTCGCACAATAAAAATTTCTAGGACTATTGCCGATTTGGCGTTGTCAGAAGACATTCGAGCGGAACATGTTATGGAAGCTTTGCAGTACAGATGTGGGTGAAAAAAAGATTACTTAGTTAACGACTCTGTATTTGAGATTATTTGTTTGGAGAGGAAATCTTTTGGTTTGCCGATTTTTATTAATCCGGTTTCCGCAGCTACGATGATTATAAGTACAACTACGATAGAGTAGGTTAGAATCTGTTTTTTTATTTGATTTAAATTGAAAAGCGATAGTATAGCGTCACGCCTTACTGTAGAGTTGAGTTTTTTGTTGATTTGATCATTAGAAAGGTTTCTGGCTTTCAATTTTTCAATAAGCAAAAGTTTATTTAAAGCTTCTGCCGGGAAGTGTCCTTTTACATCATCACTCTCATCGCCCTTTTTTCTGATCATATGGGGAAGCCAGCCCATTTTTGTATAGTATCTAAGTCTGTTATAGGGGTCACCTTTACCAAAGTCCACACCCTGTTTCTTAGCTTCATCTATGAGTTTTTCAGTAGATACTAATTGCATATCACATTCATTATACAATATAAAAAAAATCTGAAGCTTCAGTTGCATTAGAATAATAATTGTTGTAGAATCCGCGTATGATCAACTTAGAGAAATTTTCCAAGGCTTTTTCCGATAAAAACAGATTAAAAATTATAGATTACTTAACTTCCGGTCAGAAAAATGTCAGTGAGATAGCGGATAAATTAAATGTTGAAGAAAACTTGGCTTCTCATCACTTGAGGGTTCTGGCTGGGCTTGGTTTTTTGAAGAGTGACAAAAAGGGTAGAGAAGTATTTTATAGGTTGAACGAAACCAAATTCATCACACTTATTAAGGATTTACAAAAGAACGCCGCTTTTAAAGATATTTTTACTAAATCCATTGAAGAGTAGTTTTTATTCAGGTTTCTAATTTTCCCCTTATTTACATTTATTTCATCTCGTTCTTTCGTTATTTGAATTAATTGCATCTCATATTTCTGCGTTAAATCTGCGGTAATAAACTGGATAATTCATAATTTGCGCTGTTACAACGTGTTTATAAACTAGTACATTTGTGGGTAAAGTGCGGTAAATGCAGTTACTAATCTAATTGGCAGGGTAGTCCTACCTAAGTTTCTTTTCTAGTTTTACTCTGGAGTGAGATGGAAACCTTATTTCAGGAAAAAACTTTTACTTTACCCCCTTTTCTAAAAGAGCGACTTGTGCCTATTTTTATAGCGTTTATTGTTGGATGCGTTTCCGGGGCAGCTTTTATGTATTTAGGCATGCCTTTTTTATACCAGCGGGTATCAGGCGCAGCAGATACTAACGAATCGGAAATAGTGGATGTTATTTCAGGCGGTGTCAAAGAGGAGATTGTCGTTGAACTTGCGGGTGCCGTATACAAGCCCGGAGTTTACAAGGCAAAGGTTGGAGATCGGGTAATTGATCTACTGTCGTTTGGGGAGGGGGTTGAAAGTTCCGCTTCTATAGAATGGGTAGCAAAGAATTTAAATCTCGCGCGTATACTTTCTGATTCAGAGAAAATATATATTCCGTTTGAATGGGATGTAAATCAGGATGATTTAAAGGCATCCGTATGTGGGATAGCAATGCCCGGAGGTAGTGAGGGGGATATTAATAAGAATGTAAATAACACTAGTAGCAGTTCCAGCTCTGGAGGGGACACGAGCGACACTACAGCAGGAGCATTGGTAAATATTAACTCAGCTGATACGTCAACTTTAGACACGTTGCCAGGCATCGGCCCTACATATGCCCAAAAAATAATCGATTCCAGACCTTACACAAATATCCAAGACCTAAAGGATCGGTCAAAAGTTCCTGCCAGCACCGTTGAAAATCTCAGTAAACTAATCAAGTTTTAGTGGGGTAAATAATGAGACTTAGGGTATTAAGTCACGTAGTATGGTTCATTATTGTATCGTTAACCTGTGTAAGACTGTACACGTATTTACATATTAAAGAACCTTTTAACACTGGGGTAACGTGTCAACAGAACTGGCAATCGCTTCGTAAGATATGTGTACTTATTGAGAATACTAGGCAGAATTGTATTAGCAAGTTATGGCAATATCTTCCAAGTCCGCATAGTGAACTCCTGTTGGGCATGGTAGTTGGAAGTGACTACCTCGAATACGTTCCGGGTTTTGAAGAGAACTTGTTAAGAACAGGAACTGTGCATGTTGTAGTTGTATCCGGTTATAACATTTCGCTAGTCTTTGGTATGGTAATTTCTGTGCTTGGAACCCGGTACCGTTTGAGGAATGTGTTGATGGCAGAATTGGTTACTTTTATATATGCAGCATTTTCCGGATTGCAGCTTCCTGTTGTTAGATCTTGGATAATGGGAAGTATTGCATCACTTGGAAAGTACTATGGACGAAGCATAGCCGCTGAGAAACTTCTTATATTTTCAGCATTATTTATGTTACTTCTTAGTCCTAATCTGGTGTCCAGTGCAAGTTTTCACTTGAGTTTTCTTGCGTGTCTGAGCCTGCTTTTTTATAACAACGGTGTTAGCAACTTTTTAGCACGTATATCAAGAAAACGTATGACAGATGTGTCTTGGTTCC
>CAYMCX010000067.1:376-4186 GCA_964389145.1 uncultured Candidatus Saccharibacteria bacterium | reverse complement strand
AATACAGGGTACTTTTTTGGATCTAGTTCTTCTGCCATGGGGTTATATTACCAATTATGAGTTATAATATGCAACGCAGGAAGCCGATTGGTCGCCTTCATCTGAAAAGGTGGGGGAGGAAAGTCCAGACTGCATAGAGCACAGGACGGAGGGTAACCTCCGACGGGTAACCGCTGGTTTCCGCTTGGCGCAAGCTTGGTGGAACGGAGGATGAATTGACATTCTTCGAGAGCAACAGAGACGAGAAATGTGAAACGGGCAATCCCACTGGCAGCAATCCACGAACGCACCGCTACTAGCTTGCTCGGCGAGGTGCAAAGTTGGAGCATTAGATAGATGACCAAGAAAACAGAATCTGGCTTATGAGCTTCCTGCGGAATCTCCACTAAAGTGTGAGCTTCCTGCGTGAAAAATTTAGTTTACGTGTTTGAGGATACTTTTTACGATAATTACCGCTATCATGGTCAGCGGAACGGCCATAATTGCGCCTGCGATTCCAAAGAAGTTACTTCCAATTAACAAAGCAATCAATATCACAAGCGGACTAAATCCCGAAACTCTTTGCATTACTTTAGGTACCAGCAAATTATTTTCCAACTGCTGAATTACTGTGAATAAGGCTATAACGGCTAGTCCTTTAACCGGTGTGTCTGCAAATCCTATAATTGATGCGATTACTGCTGCTAAGACAGGGCCCAAGATAGGCACGACCTCTAACAGACCTGCAATTAGGGCTAAAGCTAATGGATAGGGAACTCGTAATAAAAGTAGCCCCACAAAGCTTATGGAGCCTATTACGACCATCAAAGTAATCTGACCTTTTACCCAATGCCCCACATTTAATTCTATTTCTTCTACTATTCTTAAGACCTCTACTTTGTATTTATCCGGGAACGCGCCGATAAATTTTCTTTTTAAGTTTTCCCAGTCCAGGGACATGTAAATTGAGATCATAAGCACACTAAACAGAGTTGTTATAGTGGAAAATCCCGAGGATAGTGCTCCGAAAACCCCTCCTGAAAATTTAGATAATTGAGGTACCAGTGATGTTATTGAAAAAGTATCGTTTAAATTTATGTCTAATCCGGCAAGTAGCGATGCCAAACTTCCTATCAATGTTTGAGCCTGGGTAATTACCGGAGGAAGTCCGATAGTAAAGATAATTACTACCATTGCTATGAAAACTGCGTAAGTTATTAATACCGCGGTACCTCGACTTATCTGGTGGTTAAAAACTGTCCGAGCTTTAATTACCTTAACCATAGGTTCCAGGGCAAGTACTATGAGAGTAGATATTAGTAATACACCAAAAATAGGACCAAGTCGGTAAATAACGTAACCCGAAAGTATCATCAGGAAGACTAGAAGAATGGTTTTAATAGAAATTACAATATTTTTATCCATCTATGTAAGATTTTACAATACTTAGTGCGTTTTCGCTAAGGTTTTCGCCCGTTATATCCAGCCATTTTATTTCCTGATTACGTTTAAACCAAGTTTGTTGTCTTCTAATGTATGCGTGCAAATCAAATTTAATTTTTTGTTTCGCGTCTGCTTCCTTTTGCTCACCGGACAGGTAGTCTAGTACTGATTTATAGACCAGACCGTGCAATTGAGGCGTATCTTTATAGCCCATCTCGATTAGTTTCTTAACTTCCTCAATTACGCCGCCTCTCCAAATTTCTTCTACCCAATTATCGACTTTTTGATATAAGACTTCTCGGGGAGCCGTTAAGCCAAGGTACACAAATTCTGTATTTTTAAGGTGGGGAAGAGTAAGGGAGGTGGTATTTGACGTTTCCCGTTCGATTGCCCGTATGAGTCTTATCGGGTTGTTAACGTCAGTTTTTGAAAAGACTTCTGCGTTTATTTCCTTTAATTTATTTTGAAGTGTGTAAAGCGGCAACTTACTTAGTTCTTCGCGCAAATCAGTATCTACGCCTTTTTCGCTGACGGTTGTTCTTCCTGTTAATGTGTCTATGTAAAAGCCTGTACCTCCCACAATAAAAGTTGTTTTTCCTTGGGAAGTAATATTATGTATTTTTTCCAGGCTGTATTTGGCAAAGTCGTAAGATGAAAAATATTTTCCCGGCTCGACCAAATCGTAACCCCAAACATTGGTTTCATCTATCCTCCACATTCCCTCTTCTTTGGAGATTTTCATGTTTGAGGAGTTAACAGGTATTTTTCCAGTACCTACATCCATATATTTGTAAATTTGTCGGGAGTCTGCAGATATTATTTCTGCATGAATTTCTTTAGTTAGTTGTAGTGCCAGGGAGGTTTTTCCGCTGGAGGTAGGCCCTGCTATGATAAATACTTTATTCTTCATATAATTTGTATTATAGCTTAAGGCTCACTTTCGGGATGCGCGCCATACTTTTGTAAGTTTCGCGTGCCTGCGCTTTTTTTCAGCGAAGGGTACGTCGTCTTTGTAAAATTTTTCAGACGGAGTTCCCTTACGGGGTGAGTAGATAGAAATAAAGGCTACATTGAACTTAATTTTTTTGAACAGCTCTACAGTATCCTCAAACTGTTCCTCGGTTTCTCCAGGAAATCCTACGATAATATCAGTTCCTAACTCAACTTCCGGTTTTACTGTTTTAATTTTTTCTGCCAGTTTATAAAAATCCTCAATTGTGTGTCGCCTGTTCATTTTTTTAAGAACCTCATTATTTCCACTCTGAACGGCGATATGCAGGTAATTGTCAATTTTAGGTAATTTTAGTACGTCTAAAAGGTCATTAGTGAAATCAAAAGGATTGGAGGACAGAAAAGAGATTTTTTCGATTCCCTCTATGGCGTGAACCTTTCTTAAAAGATCTGCGAAAGGAAGTTTTTGATCAGATCCTGTACGAATGCTCATTTTATCTGCTGTGTTTAATCCCCATGAATTAACATTTTGACCGCACAAAGTTATTTCTATATACCCGCGTTTTATAAGATTTGTGATCTCTTTTAATATTTCTTCTTCGGTCCTTGATACCTCTTTGCCGCGTGCATAGGGTACTACGCAAAAAGTGCAAAAATTATCACATCCAAAAGAAATATTTACAAAAGCGCGCTTTCCTTTTTCCATTACGGCTGATACCTTGGCAGGGTTAAACTTTTTGGCTGCCCATTCGCTTAGAACACCTTTTTCCAATAGAATTTCCGGAAGGTTTAAAATTTGAGAAGGGTTTATATACGTATCTGCCCAGGGAGTTCTTTTTTGCAATTCTTCAAATTCGTATCTTTGTCGTTCTCCTGTAACTGAACCTACCATGCACCCTGCCAATACAACAAAAGGTTTCTTTCCTGTTTTTTCTTTCACAATTTTTAAAACTTTACCCAATCCGTACACTTTATCTTCGCTTTTTTGGCGAACTGAGCAGGTGTTTATTATAAACAGGTCAGTTTGTGGAAGAGTCTTAAGCAGAACCTCGTTTTCGTTGTCACCTACAGCTTCCGTCGCCTGTTCGTATCCTAGCGCTTCCAATACTCCTGCTATAGTTTGAGAATCTGCCACGTTTGCCTGACAGCCGAGAGTTTTAATATAGTATTTTGGGGTTTTTTGGATAGGCATGCGCGAATTATACACTACTGGCTTGCATTTTATGTTAATAGGAATTAGAATGATAATCCAACCTAAATATGGATGAATTGTCCATATATTGTCGAATCACGAAAGGAGTCAGTTAAGTGGAAGCTTCCGTTCAAGTTCATCCGCACGCTCCCCAGAAAATTTGGGGTTTGTTAAACCGTATCGGGGTCACTAAAGATACGTGCAGGGATCCTAGGGTTGTTCTCGTTCCTAATACGCCGGCTGCC
>CAYMCX010000067.1:0-366 GCA_964389145.1 uncultured Candidatus Saccharibacteria bacterium | reverse complement strand
CGGCGATGCAACGTGTACATCCAAAATGCAAGTGCGTCATCGTTGTCTCCAAAGGTAGCAGTCGGTTAAAGGAAGAAACCCCTGTCTTGAGCTTAGCCGATCCCCAGGCTGAAAATGTTTTGAGGCGATACCTGGGTATCCATTAGTACATGTCTATTTTCTGTCGCTGCATGAACTTTTTGTGCAGCGACAGAGTAACACGCATATACAAGTTACCCGCTTTTAACGTTTATATTATTGAAGCACCATTCTCACTTTTATCCTTAGTTACCAGAAATATAGGTTTTTCTCCGTCTACCGCAAAAATCATTCCTTGGGACTCCAGTCCCAACATTTTCCTTGGTTTTAGGTTAACAATAAAAGTTG
>CAYMCX010000066.1:3047-4242 GCA_964389145.1 uncultured Candidatus Saccharibacteria bacterium | reverse complement strand
CCACATAGCCGGTTTTTCAGACCGGTGCCGTGACCAACTTGGCTACCGCTCCACATAAACTACGCAAAAGATACTAGCATTTTATCAGTTCTGGTACAATTTATCCATGGATTTATTGCAGCAATCAGCATCTCTTGCCTACTCTAAAGTTATCTTCACTGCAATGAGTAAACGAAACTTCTTTTTGCGCGAACATATTATTAAGTTCATCTTAGAAAGCGGAAATACACCTTCAAGCGCGTTCATGATGTATTCTTACTTCTTATTAGATACAGTAGAGCGAAAAGCATTAATAAGCGCAAATAACACCTTAATACGACGAAGTGATGAGTTATGGGTTTTTGGGCATATTTCGGACGGTGTTGCGGAGGAGATAAAACTGGCTAAGGAGCTTAAAATGCCGATAAAGTATTTTAAGACTACGGAAGCGCCAAGTTGTACTTTTGTTGAAATTGCTGATTCTGAAGCTAAAGTTGAATCGTATATCTGCTAATAGTTGGAGCGGCGGACCGGACTCGAACCGGCGACCTCTTCCTTGGCAAGGAAGCGTTCTACCAACTGAACTACCGCCGCATGACGTCCCCAATTTTACCACATAAACCCCGGAAAATGCACGTATCTAGCGCGAATTTACCAGCTACCCCCGCCCCCACCACCTCCACCGCCTCCGGAACCACCACTAAAGCCACTAGAAAACCCGGAAGAGCTCCTGGAAGACGTTGCAGCCCCGTAAGAAGAGCTAAAAGACGATCTAATAGCACTATTAAAGTGTGATAAAGTGTAAACATTGTAGGCGTTTCCCTCGTACCAATCTGGTTTTATTAAAGTCAGGTCAGCAAACCTTTTAGCCCAAACACCTTCCACCCCATACGAAGTTGCATAAGGTAGCAGTTTTTCAAATAACATCTGCTTGTCAGCCATAAAGTTAAGTTGATCATCCTGTGAAACCAAGAAATTCTTTAGGGAAACTGCCTCCCCATACTTTTCTATTCCAAAATCCGACTTTGTGATGCTATTTCTTCTTAGTAAACAGGCTATAGCCAGTAAAATATTAGAACTAAACAAAGCAAATACAAATAAACCTGTGTATGTGCCGTTAGTTTTATGTGGATCTTCCTCAAATATTCCTTTTGTAACAAGTCCTTTGGAAACTTTATCGTAAAAGTTGATAAGTTTTTTCCCAAATGTAGCGTTT
>CAYMCX010000066.1:2375-3037 GCA_964389145.1 uncultured Candidatus Saccharibacteria bacterium | reverse complement strand
AACATCTTTAATTTTCACTACTTTGTTGTTGTCTGCTTCAAGATCCAGCGCATCCAGTAGGTATTTTTCAAAACCTGCAAGCGCAACATTATCAACTAATTCGTCCGATTTCTTAAGCAAATGCATATTAAACGTTGTTTTACTGCCGAGCAGTCGTTTGTTCTCAGTTTCAACAATTTTTAAATAACCCTTTTGCGCTAGTTGAACAACCGTAGCGCTAACATCCTTGTTATCTACGTTGTTATCCAATAAAACCGAGGTCTCGGCAGCGCGAAGTGGCTCACCGTTCTTATCTTTTGGCGGAGAAAACCACGCACTTACAATCTTTGCCTGCTTAGTTTTATTATAGTTTTTCCACCACTTTAAAAACACCTTTATTGGAAAAACCAAATACCAGCCTACGGCTGCTGCAATGGCGACTATAATCAGCACGGCAGTCATAATCTTTGCGAGAATGTCATTCCAATTAGTAAACTTTTTGGGCTCTAAAACGGCTACCAATCCTTGGGGAAACGCAGCCACAAAAGTAACACCTTCCCCTATATTTAGAGGCTTTGTTGATTCCACACGCATGGATCTGCTTTCTACCGAAACGGCACAGTCCATTTCCGTTGAACCCAAAACTCCCGAATAACATGCCGAGGATATTTTGTTATCGTTGG
>CAYMCX010000066.1:0-2365 GCA_964389145.1 uncultured Candidatus Saccharibacteria bacterium | reverse complement strand
CCATTTCCGGTCACATTCCAATACAACTCATCGTGATCAGAAAAATATGTTAAAGCGCCAGAAACCTTGTATTTAATTATATATGTGTGTAAACCGGTAATTTCCTTATTTGCATCCCCTACTTTTAATTCCAAGTTTTCATTTGATACCGTCTTGGAAAACGAATATTTGACTCCCCTCTCGTTTGTTACGCTAATGGAGTTTATTAGGAGTTTAAATTTTTTACCGTCCATGTTCGTTTTAACAAAAGGAATGTACCTATAGATGCCGTGCCTTGGACTTACAAAAACATAGCTAATGTTTTCTACAACATCCACAGTTCCGTCAGTATTAATATTGTAAGTAGCGTAAAACGAGGAGATCCTTTCTTGTGATTCAAAGCCTGTTGGAATTCCTACTTGAGAATAAACCTGATTGTTAAAGGAGAGTGCTAAGCCTAGAAAAATACCAAAAGTTAAAAGTAGGTTTTTCGTGTTTGTCATTACCTTTATTATGCACCAAATATTGTTGGTGGGCGAGACAGGACTTGAACCTGCACAGGTTTTACCCTACAAAGTCCTAAGCCTTGCGCGTATGCCAATTCCGCCACTCGCCCGAGTTTTGTGTACGATCGTGTACTTTGGCAAGGGAATTATACTAAAATAACAGCTATTTACCAAAGACATGCGGTAAGTAGTTTAGCTGTATAATTATTGATGTGCCTTTAGAACAAAAAGAAAAGCTAATCGGCAAAAATAAGTACCAGTATTACGAAACAGGAAACGGCGACACAACGGTGTTTATGTTGCATGGAATTGCCGCATCAAAAGCGTTTATGTTGGATCTGGCAGGTAAATTGGAAGGTAATTACAGGTGCATTATGCTGGATTTGCCCGGGCATAACGGCCTGGGTTTAGATTCTATCGATTCCTTCGATCACTATGTCGCGTATACAAGGCAGTTTATCGAATCATTTGACCAGCGGAAGTATTTTACAATTGGCTATTCCCTTGGTGGGTTGGTATCACTAAAGATAGCCGAAGATAGTAACAGTAATATGCTCGGTGCGGTGATCTGGTCGAGTCCTGTTCTTGGATTTAACCATGGACTAAGTGGTCTTTTAAAAGCCTCAGTGCCTGTGGTAAGAAAAGTTCCCTCAGACCTGTTTAATTCGGTTGCAAAAAACGAGAAAGTTCTTGAGTATTTTAATCAGGCTATGGAGTTTGCAGGTATTTATGGAAAAGTTCCAAGTAATCCTTGGTCAAAATTTAAACTAGAGGATGCTAAGAAAATAATAGATCTGGTTGAGGAGGAGAAGTTTGAGATTAATACACCTGTTGCGAAACTTTTCTTATACGACAAGTATGATCCAATAGTTAGTTCAAAAAATTATGAATTTGTTTCCAAAAATGGAAATATAGAATATAACCAGTGTCAGCTACTATCCAGATGTGGTCATTTCAAAAATAAGACAGGGTTTGATATTCTTACAGCAGCAGTTAGTGATTTTTTGGATAAAACATGCAATGTGAACCTAAAATCCACGAAAGTGGAAAGTATAAATACCAATTCTTCGAGTTCGGCTCAGGCGAAAATGTAATTCTATTTTTTCATGGCTTGGCTGCAAGCAAAGAAGCTATGTTAAACCTGGCCGCTAAATTTGAAAATTATGGCAGATGTTTTGTTTTTGACTTACCTGGACACGGTGGAGTACCGATAAACGACAACCCGACTCAAGATTATTTTTCAGATTATTTCAACACTTTCATAAAGGAACAGAAACTAAAAAATCTAATATTATTTGGATTTTCGCTCGGCGGACTGATTTCACTAAACCTTTCAAAAACGGAGGAATTAAATTTATTAAAAGGAATTATAGTTTGGGATGCGCCGGTATTACCTTTTGAAAAAGCAGTCACAAGAACAACAAAGGTTATATTTCAAGCGTGCCAGGCTGTACCTTCCGGTGTTTACGGTAAGATTGTAAATGTACCTTTCATCGAGAACATGACCGGAAGAGCAGGGATTCACATTGGAAAAAACGATATTGACGCCATTTGTAAAACACCACAAAAGACAATCTCAATCTATAAAAAATATTTTAAGACTGCGGATGTGCATATTCCAGAAAACATACCTGCCATATTTATTTACGGCGATAAAGATATTTTAGTAAGCCATCAGTGCTTTAAAGAACTGAAAAAAGTAAGTAAGAATAACTGTGTGTTGCATCAAATAAACGGTGCGGGGCATTTTGGAACAAAAGAAGGTTGGGATACGGCAATTGTAAAAATTAATGAGTTTATAAGTAATTTGTAGCTTTTTGGTGCCGAAGGAGGGATTTGAACCCTCACTCCCTTACGGGAACTGCCTCCTGAAGACAGCG
>CAYMCX010000065.1:0-4305 GCA_964389145.1 uncultured Candidatus Saccharibacteria bacterium | reverse complement strand
CCCCCGGCGTCAGACTCCCCCATCGTAAAACAAGCGAAACCAGAGCCACCAAGGTAAAAGCAAAAAATATCAACGAAATCTTTGGAAATACTAAATTTTTCTTAATTAAAAAATATAAAATTCCAACAACACTGTAAAGCGAAATGAAAATATCGAAAAAGTAAATGTTGGACTGGCCTGATTTAAACAAAACCCCAAACTGCCCAAGACTAAGGGCAAAAACACACAAATATAACAAAGCTTTAAGCATATTTAAGCTTCCATGTTCTGGCAGCAACAAACGCAAGTAGAATCAAAATAACTGCTTCGGACGCAAGTGTTATCGTTGAGGAGGCAAAGAAGGAATATTTCGGAATAAAATACCAATTAGCTCCCACGTTAAATACTGCACTAATCAAATAGACCAAAGGCAAACTTTTCTGCCCACCCAATGTAACAATTAACCAAGATAAAGGTTGGCTAGAGTAAAACAGGAACATTCCTGAAAAAAGAATTCTTAAGACGGGAATCGACATACCAAAGCTCTCCCCGCCCAAAATTTTTATTGCTAAGGGCGCAAATAAAACGCCTATCACACCAAATAAAACACCAACACCGAACAGGAAAACGCTAAGTTTAATAAAAGTAGCCTTTAAACGCTCCTTTCCTTCCAACATGTGTCTAATTAAAACAGGATAAGCAGAATTCATAAAAAAGGTGGGAACTACCAAAGACACTTCAAAAATCTTGTACGGCAAACCATAAATTGCTACCGATTCTGTATTCCCCAGTCCATATCTCTGAGGTAAATCTAAAATTGAAATAAAAATCGAATCGATCTTAAAATTGATTTGACTAAAAACAAACATTAAACCTAAAGGAAGCGATTGGATAAGTAAAGGTTTTATAATCTCTCTGTCCACGTGAAAATCCACAACAACTCCTAGTTTTTTTAAATAGTGCATGTTAAGCGCGAATGAGACAAACCCACCCAACACATAACTAAAGTTCACCCACATAACTTCAGCTTTAAAATAAGATAAAATAAGCGTCAAAAGCAGAACAAGAAAGGCACCTGAGATGTAACTAATGGTGGAAAGATCGTATCTGAACTTAACCTGAAATATAATATTTGTTGAGGTATACAAAGCCTGAGAAAGTACTAGAAACAGGCCTATTGCAATACCCGTTTTAAGTGCAGCCGAATACGGAAAAAATAAGAGCGCAATCCCTGCTACCAAAATCACCACTAAAGAAATAACTGACCTTAAAATCAGTACGTTTCCTAAATACTTTCCTGCCATAGACCAATCCTTTGCTAACTCTTTGACCGCAATCGCATTTATTCCAAAATCGACCACAATAAAGAAAAGCGCTGGGAAATTTTGCATTAGGTTAAACGCTCCGTAACCCTCCCTGCCGTAGTATCGCGTGATAATAATTGTTGCCAAAATAGTTACAGACATGCTAACTGCCTTACCAAAGAATTGGTAAAAGGTGTTGCTTAAGACTTTTTTCGTTGTTTCAGATGGCATAAATAGACCTTACTGGCAGCCTACCGACGTAATTTTTCCAATTTCTAACCTAGGTGGATTTCCTTTAACTTTCTTCATTGATTTTACTACCTGGTACTGTTCGTACGGTACTCCGTCGTTATTTACCCAGGAAAAGTGATCAAATGGTGCGTCATATCTAACCGTAAAAGGCGTCACTGCACGTACTCGGTCGTCAGGAAGCCATACTTTCTCATACGCGGTCTTAAATAGCTCTGCGGTATCTTTGACAGGTTTAAAGGAGGCGTTGTAATTTTCACCCTCCGCGTGCGCCCAACCTGTCTCAGTTATAAACACAGGAAGTTTTTTATCAACACCAAGTTCGTCGTATAAAAAATCCAACTCGTCTTCGTACGCACGAATGCTCCATCTCCCGGTATCCCTAACACCCCCACTAAAATTAGGTTGGGGATACGAGTGTGAAGCCCAGCCGTCTAATTCGTTAAACACACCGGGAACAGCTTCATTCATTAAACGCAAAAACCTTTCCGAATCCATGGTAGTAGTAGAATCTGAGGCGCTGGAATTTAAAGCCCCATTAAGCATAAAGAAATCTAAATTCTCTTTCTTAAAAGCTGCAATAGTATATCTTAAAATAACTGCATATTCCTTGGGATCAACATGATCTTTCCAAAACTTTGCGTCGTTTGGTTCGTTGTAAACACTGATGTATCTCTCACGAACAGGCCAAACAAAACTATTTAAAAATTCTGCAGCATTCTTTGTTTGCTCTTCGTAATGTTCTGGGTCTACGTCCCACAGCTGAACAATCGGAATTAGGTGTTTTCGTAAAAGCTGATCAAAAACTCGCGTCCATTTGTCAGTATCAGTATCTTTAACGTTAAAAGGAATCAAAACGTAGCCCCAATCCCCGCCATTTGAATTCACAAGATTTTGAGCGAGTTCAAAAAAGCTCTTATCCTCCGCGTAAATATAAAGTCCAAACTTGTTATTTGTTATATCCTCGGAATCCGGCTCATAATAATAAAGATACTCAATATCACCCTGGGCGTGACAATTTCGGTCTTCTATAAATTCTTCAGGAATGCCCATAGACTCAGTAGTTTCAAGTGCGTCCTGTATCCCCAAAGCGAAATTTTCTTGATAAACCTGCAGTGCGAAAGGCTTGAGTAGTATTACACTGGTAGTAAGAGCTACAACACCAATTAAAATAAAGATCACTTTTTTGACGTTCATGCAAAGGTATTTTATCATTAGCTGATGAAGAAAGAGACCGCTTTTTCCATTTTGCTAATTGTTGTAGGAATAACTATCGGACTAACAGCCCGTTATCTGGACAAATATACTCTGGGTGGGGAGTTTCTATCACCATTTAGCGACTCCTTTAGCGTATTTTCTCTTCTAAAATCAAAGGAACGACCCAAATATATTGTTTATGGATTTTTGCCATACTGGCGCTTAGACGACACTGAATTTCTCCAGCTCGAAAACCTTACCGATATTGCGTATTTTGGCCTTAATATAAATCCAGATGGGACTTTTTTGAAAATTAACGAAGAAGGGGAAACGGACCCCGGATATAACAACTGGAAAAACAATCAGAAGCTTAAGAAATTAATTACAAGCTCCAGACAATACGGCGTACGTTTCTCGTTAACCGTGATTTCACACGTTGCAGAAACTTCAGACTCATTTTTGACCTGTGGGCAGCCCTGCTGGGATACTTTTTACGGTGAACTTATAAAAGAGTTGGACGAAAAAGGGATAAAAGACGTAAATCTTAATTTTGAGTATGCAGAATATACTGAGGGTGACATTGCGGATAAGTACACACAATTTGCCAAATTTATAAACGATAAATTAGACGAAAGGTATGGTGATTCCTACGTTGTAGTCTCTACGTTTGCCGATTCGCTTGTAAAACCACGAGTCACAAAAGTGCAGGACCTATCAAAAGTTGTAGATGCCTTGTTTATAATGGCCTACGATTTTCATAGACCTGATTCTGACACAGCAGGACCTGTTGCCCCAATTGGTGGAGCAGGAAAATATGCCGAATACGATTTACAAACAATGTTAAAAGACTATTTAGCAAGCATGCCCCCCTCAAAAATAATTATGGGAGTCCCCTATTACGGTTACAATTGGGTAGTAGAATCTCACGAGCCCTTATCAGACAGAATTCCCGGGAATGACAGCATTGGATTTTCACAGTCGCAATCCTACTCAAATATTATGGATACAATTTTAGAAGTTAGCCCCAAAATCGAATGGGACACTTTGTCACAAAGCCCATACTTTACGTATGTAAGTCCCGAAACAGGTTCCGTAAGGCAAGTTTACTTTGAAAATGAGCGTTCCTTGTCAGCAAAATACGATATGATTAAAGGTTCAAATTTAGCGGGTGTTGGAATTTGGGCTCTAGGTTACGATGGTGGTTATCAGGAGCTGTGGAAATTGTTAAGATCTCAATTTGTGTTTTAATGGTGGTCGAGACAGGACTCGAACCTGTGACCCCTGCAATGTGAATGCAGTGCTCTAACCAACTGAGCTACTCAATATAGTAAATTCCACAGACACACAGTTAAAACATGCTGATAATAACAAATAAAAAGACCTAACACATGATTCTTTGTGAGCACCAATACAATATATGCTTTTTTGCATGTTACAGTCCCAAAACACTCCTTGTGGGGTATCCTGACAGTAAACTTAGGCTTTTAAGTTCCTAACTTTAAGAGTGTATAATACACTCGAAAGTAAAATGAAAAGTATGTACAAAAACAAAGTAAACAAACACGCATCTTCATTA
>CAYMCX010000064.1:0-4379 GCA_964389145.1 uncultured Candidatus Saccharibacteria bacterium | reverse complement strand
TGTTTTTATATCGGCTGCCGTTTTTTATTTAAAATACGAAAATGGATCTCCAGACAAGGTTAGTTTTTACTTAAGAAGAATTAGAAAGATCTTTGTTCCCTATTTTTTTATAAGTGCAATTTACTATATCTATAAATTAAGTTCTTTCGCCTCTCCAAAGCAGGTAGTAAGATTTCTTGGGTGGAGTACATTAGGTGATTTTTTAATAAAAACTTTTACCAAGGGCGTATTTTCCCATCTATACTTTGTACCTTTAATCATGATGTTTTATTTTACATCTCCGTTGCTATTAAAAATGTATAAAAGGAACAAGGTTATCGTTTTGAGTGCCATGATAGCAGGTAATATATTATTTATTCTTTTGATGAACTATTTTGACGTTTCCAGGATCAACTATCGCTGGACGATATTTCCGTTTCTCATATATGTATCCTTAGGTTTCCTGTTTGCGGATTTGTTTGAAAAAATTAGAGCCATCCCCTCACGTTATATACTGCTGGGGATTCTTGCCTCCGCCTCACTTATCTGTCTTATATACGATTTTTACGTGGGTTACAGTGGGGTTTATAAAGAGTTGTACTCTTTCGTTTATGATAGTTTATTCGGGTTGTTGATAATTTTAATTTTACTGCTATTTTCGTTTCCTGCGAAGTATTTAAACATAATAAATACAATCTCTGAAAAATCTTATGGGGTATATCTGTTTCACTACCTCCTTATTGACTTAATATTTTCTCTTTATGTAAGAGGCTACTTGGTCGTTCCTCTGAATATTTTTAGTTTTGGGATCATGTTTATAATTGTGGGAACTGTGTCAACGTTATTATATATGCCTGTAGAGTTTCTTGTGAATTTTATATATTCTACGACTAGAGTGAAACATCCAGCTTCTTAGTTTGATTTTTCCTTATTACTTTACACGGCACTCCTGCAGCTATTGAGTTGTTCGGAATGTCCTTTGTGACAACTGACCCGGCACCTATAACTGTATTACTCCCTATTTTAACTCCTGGTAAAATTATCGCATTCGCGCCGATCCATACATTATCTCCAATTGTAATTGGCTCTGCTTTTACATGTTTATCAAACTCGGTCATATCGTGGTTTGCGCTTATGATGGTTACTCCGGGGGCCATGAGTACATTATTACCCATTTTAATTCCATTTATACCTTGTATGTATTGGTGTAAAGAGGATCCAGGGGAACATTTACTTCCGAAACTTATATTTTCATGTCCTGTTACATACGAAGTGAAGTGAACTGGCCAGGGAACTCTGGAATTTATTCTTAATAATTTTTGATATATAAAGAATTTAATATAGTGGCTTGGCGTATACCTTTCATCGGGGTATCGATACGATTTTTTACATAGAGTTCCGAGCACGGTAAGTAACTTAGACATACTGTTTTCCTTTCGAGATTTTATAAGTAATTAATATTGTTAAGATGTAGATAATAGAGTAGCCGCCAGAGAATAAGAATATACTGGCTGTTGGGTTTTCTAATTGTTTTCCCATCACAATAGACACGGTTGTTACAGCGAGTAGTGTAAGTTGAATACCAAGGTTAGTTGCCTGTTTTTCGGCTACTATAAGTACATAGCTTAGTGGACTCGCTATAAATTTCAACATAAACATAATTGAAAGTATTTGTGCGTACTTTCCTGCTAATTGCCATTCAGATCCAAAAATTAATGGTATCAGTGTAGGTGTAACTATGAAAAGTATTATAAATGGAATTATTGATAGTTTTGTGAGCGACTTTAGAGTTTTGACATATATATCTCGGCAAGATTTGTTTTCCCTGTAATCTCTGCTGGCCCTCTCCTTAAAAACTCCTAATATCGAGGAGCTAAGGAGAGACCCCGGAACGCCTAGAAGCCGCTGGGTTAAAGCGTATTGCCCCACGATAGCAGGACCAAAAATTCCGCTTAACATAATTACAGGTAGTTGGTTGGCAATCACATTTATAAGGCTGGAGGGAAGAGTGATAAGTGGGAATTTTTTATATCGCAGCGCCTGTGTATACAGGGCGCCTTTCTCTCTGAGTCGAATTGTTTCTTTTTCGGTTTTGAATAAGTACAATACGTAGAAAAATAGCGCCGCTAAATTTCCAAGTGTTTGTCCAACAATAAGACCGAATTGCTTAATGTTGTTTAGCAGGTAGAAGGAGACCTGGAGCAGGTTTGACGACAGGGATTTTATGATACTGTTTGAGGAAATTTTCTTAAAGTTTTGACGAAAAGTGAACCAATAATATAGTATCTGGCTTATTCCAGTAATTAATACACCTAAAGGAACCAAGAATACCCAAAGCATTATTTGCTCCTGTGGTATTACGTTGATATGAGCTAATTTCAAGCCCAGTAACACGAGAAACGAAATGGTGCTAGTTCCCACTACACTCAAAAAGGCAACTGCTGCAACGTCCATAGATTCCTCGTGCCTAGTTGGTAACGCAATAGCTAGTTCGTATTGCCCAGTTGAGATAATTGAAAGTATTGCCACAACGGACGTGTAGAGGGCTAGGTTTCCAAATTCTTCCGGTGCGTATAGTCTGGTTAATATGGGTGATACTAAAAGGTTTACTAGTTGCCCCACCATAGTACCGCTCAAAAGTATTAATACATTTTTGCGAAAGATGCTTTGTGTTGAAAACTTTGCGATTAGTTTACTGAATACATTTTTAATTTTACTTCGCATATAATACTTTCTGAATTTGGGCCACTTCTTTATTTTGTTGTTCTTCCAACGTGTGCACTGTTGTATTTTTTTGAGAGTTCTCTTTTATTCTCGAATAAAAGTTTTTATCTTCTACAAACTGTGTTATTACTTCTGCCAGCTTTATGTCAAAATCTCCATTCAAATCCAATAGCACGGCGTTTTCTCCGTTTATAACATACTTGTCTAAACTCCCATCATTTAAAGATATTAGTGGCGTTCCGTAGTATATAGCTTCTAATACAGGATTACCAAGGTTGCTCATTTCGTTGGTCATGATTAATATATTTGAGTTTTGTACTAGGTAGTTTGAGGTAATGTGATCAATGTTATCCAAAAATTCTACATATTTTTCCATATGTACTAATTTTGTATATTCTTGAAGTGCCTGTTTGTCTGGTGCTTTATATGTAGTTAGGAACACAAGTTTCTCTAAGGTTTTGATATCTATGTATTGTAGGGCTCTGATGACTCTGTCTGTTCTCTTCCATGTGCTTCCGCTGGCGTTGTTGAAAATGATAAATTTTCCGTTGAATCGGTTAGTATTAATTGAGGACTTGCTATTTATTTCTCTGTAATCATCTATGGAAACGCCGTGTGGTTCAAAATACACATTACTGTTTCCCCTTCTACTTGCGTAGTAGTGTCCATCAGTTCCATCATCAACCATTAAACATAGATTAGCGCGATTAATTCCAAAGTAGTTGTACGGGAAATACATTACAGCTTTTTTAGGATCTCTGTCTGTGGCCTTAAGTACAGTTCCTTGGAATTTATTTATGTAAGGTATACGAAATAATACGGATATTGCTTTGGCGGCCAGTGTGTAACCACACTCGTAGCCGACGATAGCTTTGGAATTTCCTATAATGTGAAATCTAAACACAGATAAAAATATTATGAGAGCAACATTATCTATTGTGTAGACGGCGAAAAGGACCCACTTCGAAATAAATGTTTTTAATGTAAAAGATCCGAATGGAGGAGTGATTGTTTCTGATTTAATTGTAGTGTAGTAATTTGAGTTGTTCGATTTTTGCCTGATGGGGGATTTTATTTTACGGAGCGCTAAAAACTTTTCATGAAGACTTGGTATCAGGTGAAGTGAGAATTTAGAGTTGTGTAAAACATTTTCACCGGAACTGTCCTCACCACTGCTGTACATGGTTACCTCGTATCGGTTATTTAAAAGCATTTTTGTAAATCGCAGCAAACTTTGATTACCTTGCTTTCTAAAAGGAAGCGCTGTTAGGATTATGATTCTATTTGTATTCATCTGTACCACTAATATTAACAGTAAATATGTATACGTCTTTATTTTTCAAGTGCTCAATATAGTCTAAATTAAGCCACGGAACCCCTAGTAGCTGAGGCAGTTTATTCTGTTGGTAAAATCTTACATCTTTATAAGTGGAAGTCACTATTACCACCTTTGTGACTCTGTTTTGCGTAAGGATATCTTTAAAAGATTCGATAGTTTTCCATGTGGGGTTGTAGATCGTGTTAGTACAGCATGCCGTTTTCAGAGTTCCTTTTCTCGGGACAATATCAAGAAGATTCCATTTCCACTCCGGCCTAAGGTTTGGGTCCTCGCGGTAAAACAGCACATTGTAAAGCCAATATTCGTTAGTAATCCCGGTGTCATTTATGTACATAAC
>CAYMCX010000063.1:3724-4722 GCA_964389145.1 uncultured Candidatus Saccharibacteria bacterium | reverse complement strand
TTTTGAAATCACCTTGAAGGGGTGTCGTACAGTGGTAGTACCGCGGTCTCCAAAACCGCTAACGAGGGTTCGATTCCTTCCACCCCTGCCAACTAGGTATACCAGTCTTTAGCACTATCTTGTACGGTAAACTTTCTTTAACTTTTTTTGTATCTCTTGTTGGTGCAAATAACTACCTCGTACGAGAATCTTTTTACTATCATCAACAAACCTATCATAGTAATTAAATAACCCCACCCATTGTTCAAAACTTACACCAAGTGGAGCAGATTTAATGCTAAATCCAAGATTATTGGATAATCTTCTGATTTGCTCTTTTGTTAATACTTTTCCTAGGCACGCTCCAATTGTAGGTTTCCACTGTGTTGTAGCATAGACAATAAAGTCACAGTAAGCTTTGTAGCCAGACCTTAGTATCAATGGGCTGTCGCGTTTCTCAAATTCTACTAATACGGAATTAACCCTTGGTTTAGGACTAAAATCAGTACGACTTAACCTACTCAAAATTTTAATACCAAATAACGGTTTAAGCAGAAGGGACACTTGAGTTTCTCTTGGAACTCCCAAATATTTTTCGGCTGCCTCTTCTTGAAGAATCAGATAGGTCACCAATGGAGGGTTACTTGATCTCAACAGCCTACTAAGCATTCTAGAAGTGAAGTTAAAAGGGATATTAGAAAAAACTTTATAGGAATAATGGGGTAACGAGCTCTTTAGAAAATCAGCGTTTATCAACCTTACGTTTGTGTAGTGATTTAACTCACAAGACAAACTCTTGTAAAGCAGTGGGTCGATTTCGTAGGCTACAACCTTTTTACACCTCTTTGCAAGCTCTTTGGTGATAACACCTTTACCGGCGCCAATTTCTATTACTATGTCAGAATATGATATACAAGACCTGTCTAAAAGCCGTTTAACGAGAAGCGGAGAGCGTATTGAGTTTTGCGAATAGGCGTATTGCCTGCCTATTCTTGACATTGAAGGTTACTCCCATAGTC
>CAYMCX010000063.1:0-3714 GCA_964389145.1 uncultured Candidatus Saccharibacteria bacterium | reverse complement strand
AAAGAAATTGCCTTAAGGGATCCTGCCGATATTGAAAACTAGCCCCATCGTGTACCACTACTTACAACCTATAGCATTTACAAATCTCTTAATTTACCGTACAATACAGTAAGCAAATCCATAGAAGGATTAGAAAGGGATAAATGGACAAAACGCAACTCATTATTGATGTTCTGCGTACGGATGGAAGGTATCGGGATTGGACGGACCACGAGCTAGTTGAAGCTATAGAAGATACACTCCGGACAGGACGCCATACAACAGGTATCGAGCAAGATGTTCACGGGGCGATATCTATTCTGAAACGCCTAAACAAGTGGCCGAATGAGGATTCCCGCCCTACCGTTCAAACCAAAAACCAGACCCCTATTGGAACCGGTTTAAATGGGTGGTTAGAAGGTTTTTGGTACAAATCAATGAAGAACAAAACCGACCAGGAGATTCAAAAATCTTCTACGGCTGGGACAATCCTATATTTGCACCGCCCTGGGTGAACGCGGCTTACCGGGAAATGCGAAAGCGCGGCCTTTGTCCTTCCCAGGACTGGGGATAAACCTAACGGCATCTTAAAGTTTGGGGTAACCTGAATGATAAGATGCCGTTTGTTTTCTAAACACAGATAGCCTGTCAGTGCGTTACCAACATAACCTATAACTTTACATAATCCCCTATTTAAGCTAGTATTCGATACCAGAAAGCCAAAAAACCAGAAGGAGAGTTTTGCAATGAGTGGCAATACTGTAGTCCCTTACGGTTTAGGTACAGCATGGGTCGGCAATGTAAAAGTCGGCAACCTACCCCTCTTCGTGGCCTCAAAAGGAAACGAGGAGTCAAATGTCGAACTTCTGACCCAAAATATCAGGCAAGTATTAGCAACACAACGAGGAAACGTAGTAATAGACCTGGCACAGGTATACGGCGGTGGGTACACAGACATTGTTGTGTCCAAAGCCATCAGGGCGTTTGACAGGGAAAATCTTTTCCTGCTCTGGAAAATCTCAGCTGCGGCGTTAAATTCCGAAACTGATGTAATGCGCAGTGTGGAGAACGCTCTCAATAACCTGGGTGTAAGCCACATAGACGTCTTGATGACGCACGAGACGCCAGACGACCTCGGGTTCGTACGACACCTTGAAACCACAGTCACGATGGGCCTCGCGCGCTCAATTGGTCTAGGGAGGGTAACTCTACCTCTCCTGAAAAAAGTGATGGATGTTTCAGAGACTGGAATTACATACATCCAGAACAGCGGGTCATTGTTTGTTCGACAATACCTTCCGGACGAGCTTGTCTTTTACTGTGAAAACAGCGGCATTACAGTAACAGCGTACAGACCAATTGGGAGGCTGATTCAAGATCCGCCGGCCATGGAAAAAGTGTGGGGTTTCATTAGAGAACGGAACTTTGACTACACACCAGCGCAAGTTGCCTTAGCGTGGTCCATAAATAAGGGACTCATCGCCGTAGGCAGTACAAAAAATCCCGATCACATGACCCAAAACCTCGAGGCAATAAATCTCATACTGTCTTCCGAGGAGATGGCCGCACTGGAAAATCTGTAATTAATATCCCTGAGAGTACTGTAAAGGGAACCAAATGATCTAAGGAAAACTCTCATCCTTAGATCATGCTTTTTAAATATACTATTTACATCAACCAATATTAAATCAACAAAAATGAGAATGTACCTACAAACCTAAGAGGTTAAATAGCAGATATTGGACAACTAATGGACCCATACCACCAGGAGACGGCGACACAATACCTAGGTGATTTATGGAACTTTCCATATCTAAATCCCCTATAGACTTTCCCCCAATAACGGTTGATCCATAATCTATGACATGACACCCTTTTGGCATGTCTAAACCATCAACAAGTCCGCCAATACCAGCACTCAAAATAGCAAACTGACAGTCAAGCTTTTTTCCTTTTACGTAGTCTTCTATCACAGAAACTTCGGAACCATTGCTCTTTAAATACCAAGAAACGGGCCTACCTACAAGAAAACCGTTGCCTAAAATAGTAATCTTCATATTTTGGATATCAATGTCATTTACCTTTATAAAGTGTTGGACGGCGCGTACAACCGGAGGCAACCTCGAAAAATCCCCGGAGTAATACTTTTCTTGGGAAGATGGACACATCAAGTCTAAGTCTTTCTCCACAGGCAGTAGTTCCAAAACACCCTCCAAGGATTTTCTAGGCAATGGAAGCTGAATAATACCCCCAGTAATACCCAAATCATTGAAAATGTCTTTTACTTTTACCAAAATGTCCTCATCACTTAAGTCGGCATTTATTGAGTACAGCTGTGCAGGAATCCCCAATTTTTCACATAGTTTTAGCTTAAGTTGAATATATTTTTGCGAGGAAGCGTTCTCCCCTATTTGAACAATAGCCAACCTAGGAATTTGGTTCCCAAAATTCACCGCGTGTATTAATTTTTCTTGTAAATCTTCGGCTTCTTTTCTGCCGTCAAATAAAATCACCTAGGGATTTTAGCATTAATCATATTTGCATTACGAGCATTTTCACATTAATATAGCGTTGCCATATTACAAATCTATAAAAACGGAGGTATATAAAAATAATGGCAATTTCTCCCACTCCAGCGATCGAGGCGCAACCTACTATGACAAGCCAGGGGCTAAGATACACCCTAGCTGTCGTAAGTAACGGGACTGTTTGGTATGTCAACCAAAAGGAAGACAGTCTCGTAAAGGATCCGGATCAAGCGCGTAGCTTCACAAGCGGCTCTTGGGCCCGAAGGCACCTAAACCTAAACGAGGTGAGACTCAAAGATCTGGTCGAAAAAACCCTGCAAAAACGGAAGTAGTCGCACACCAAAGGAGAGAACAAAAAACCCGAGCTTCTGTACCGCCCGGGTTTTTTTATATTCAATAATTTCGATCCCGATGTGCCGGGCCACTGACGCGAATCCCGTGAAGGAAACGTGGGGTCTGTGGCTTAACTCCAAGGAGTTAAGTCTTCTGATCCCGAAAAAGCTAAAACGCTGAGAAATCTAACGTACAGCTTAAACGGGCACATCAGGACTAGATGTTACCATCTACATTTATATTAACAAAACAAAATACACGGTCAATAAGACATATAGTGTCAAACGATGATCAGAAATACGAAAAAATATTATAAAAACACTCTTTTTTAAACCTTGTGTAATAGAAAAGTTAGAATGCGCTGGGAAGGCCTAAAATGCTAAGAGCAAAGGAAACGGAAGCGCTTATAAATTTACTGGTTGTATTGGTAAGGATAAGCAAGAGCAGCATGAATATTCCGTATGGGGCCATCTGAAGCCACTGATAGGATAAGCGCTCCGGCAAAAAACCGTTAACCACCTTAAAACCGTCCAAAGGATGGATCGGAAGCAAGTTAAATATTCCCAAAACTAGGTTATAAAAGACAGTTAAGTATAAAAATCCCCCGGTTAAATCGTTAAGAACACCCGTACCTGCAAGCAGTTTAAGGGTAAGTGCAAAAAATGCAGCAAGAATAAAATTGGCGGCGGGTCCGGCAAAAGATATTAGAGCTGCGTCTCGTTTAGGATTTTTCAGGTAATTGGGATTAAAGGGAACGGGCTTTCCCCAACCAAAACCTGCAAAAAGTAGCAAGGCAGTGCCCAAAGGATCCAGATGTGCAAGTGGATTTAAAGTCACTCTTCCGAGTGATTTTGCGGTAGGATCGCCAAGTTTA
>CAYMCX010000062.1:0-4785 GCA_964389145.1 uncultured Candidatus Saccharibacteria bacterium | reverse complement strand
GCAAATGTACCTTATTTATTTTGGGTATTATTTGCAACGGTACTTCAATTTACTATTACTTATTTGAATAGATAGTAAGATTGTTTGCTAAGATTTGCGAAACGTACAGATGATTGATCAATTTACTAAAAATGATACTCTAGTATAAATGCTGGAAATCTTTGGCTACACATCAGCAATATTAAGCATCGTAATGATAATTCCGTATGTCAGGGATATCTTACGTTTAGAAACTAAACCAGAGAGGGGATCGTGGTTTATTTGGACAATGCTTGGATCAATCGCGTTTTTTTCCCAACTTGCAAAAGGTGCTTCTGATTCTCTATGGTTGACTGTAGGCCAAACCGCAGCTGTTCTAGTCGTCTTTTTACTTTCTCTAAAATACGGGTACGGAGGACTTGGAAAACGAGATGTAATAGCTTTAATAGGTGCGGGAGTTGGATTAATCTTGTGGTACTTTACCCGGGAAGCTTCCTTCGCATTAGTGTTTGTGATTTTAGTTGACAGCATCGGCACATTACTTACTTTACTAAAGTCTTACAAAGATCCGGGAAGCGAAACGCTTAGCACTTGGTTAATGTCAGGAACATCTGGAATTTTTGGAATGCTTGCAGTCGGAAGCTTTGATCTCATTCTTCTGGTCTACCCGTTTTACCTAGTATTGGCAAATTACGTTATTGTTGCAGCAATATTACTTGGGAGAAGACGTACTAGTGCAGTATAAATATGGAAAAAGCCACATTTGTTCAAAAAGTTGTAATTAAATACCCTTCAAATGATAAATTCTTAGTATTGATAAGAAATAGTAATGACAAGTCACGTCCGGGGGATTTTGATATTCCCGGAGGCAGTTTAAAAAACGGAGAATTACACGAAGATGCGCTTAGAAGAGAGGTGAAAGAGGAAACTTCTTTAGAAATTTACGATATAAATCCTGTGGTTATTAACTCCAATTACGACGAATCAGAAAATAAGTACTTTATCTACGTTGGGTACATGGCTACAGCGAAGAATACGGATGTAGTAATAAATCCTGAGGAACACTCCAGTTTCACATGGATGACTGTTAGTGAATTTAGAGCCAAAGCTCCCCAGCATATACTCCTTAATCAAATTGAGAAATCATTCGAAAGATAACAACATGTGGATATGTCCAAACTGCGAAAGAGAATTTAAAAAGGACAAACAGCCTCACAGTTGCAACAAAATACCCCTGTCTAAACATTTTGAAAGCAAGGCCAAATCAAAGGAGCTATTTGACTATTTAGTAAAACAGATTAACAAGGAGATCGGAACGTGCAAGATAATCTCCATTCCGTGCTGCATTCACTTATTCGGGACTTATGATTTTTTAGCAGTTTTACCAAAGAAGGATGGATTGGAAATACGGTTCGCGCTAGATCATGTTATAAAAAGTACAAAACTTAAACAGTCTGTTCCTGTATCCGTGACAGCATTTAAAAACTGTGTCGACATTCATTCTGAAAAAGATATAGATAACGAGTTGTTGGGATATTTAAAAAAATCCTATTACCTAAAGTAAACTAAAAACAAGAACGCTCTCCTGGAAAGACATGAAAGTGCCCAACCAAGAGAGCGTAAAAAACCTGTGAACATAGCTTTTCGTGCTTACTACGTCCATAAGGTAAAACTCCTTTTATTAGAGCTGACGTGCTACTGCCTCCTAGTGGTTACCGTATATTACAACATAAAAGGTAAACACTATGAGAGCCACTATCACGACCAGTCCAAAGAAACTATCTACGGGGTCCGTTGGAGTCTCGGTTGGCCGGCATGAATCGGATATTTGACTGCTGGAGTCTTCACCGTCATCATCCCGCCTGCCTTCTAGATATTCTCGTAACTCCCACGGCTCTGCGTGACAGGTCCAATAATGGTCCCAATCACACAAGTCGCTTTCCTCTTCATCATCATCCCTCGGTGACACGTTACTCACCTCCTCTCGTTCCAGGATCTTTCGCGGTAGGCTAATGCGGCCACTGCTCAATTAATGGCATTATACCACTCAGATTGAGGCAAAGATTCTTTAAAAAACCTGTATGTAAATTTTAACTTGAAGAGATGAGACTGCCAAAAGAAAAATCCCCATTAATGATGTCAGGTATCCTCGCAAGATCCTTAATGTCAAATACAAAAATTGGAATCTCCGAAAGCATGCACATGGCAAAAGAAGTTTGATCCATAACTTTTAATCTTCTTTCCAAAGCTTCCTGGTATGTTATGTTTTCAAACTTTACTGCATCAGGATAAAGTTTTGGATCTTTATCATATACTCCATCAACAGTACTTGCTTTTAAAACCATGCTGCAGTTGAGTTCGTTTGCGTACTGAGCAACCGCAGAATCTGTAGAAAAACTTGGTTTTCCAAGCCCTCCGGCAAGAATTACAAGTCTATTATTTTTTAAATGGTGCCGCGCCTTGAGCCGTATGTAAGGTTCTGCAAAATCAGGTATATGAAACGCAGTCATTAGTCTAGTGTCCTCAGCCCCTTGTCTAACAAGAGCCTCCCTTAGAGCAATGCCATTAATAACTGTGGCCATCATGCCCATAGAATCTGCTTCACTAGAATCAACCTCGTTATTTCTTTGCCTACCTCGAAAAATATTTCCCCCTCCTATAACCATAGCAAGTTGTATACCTGTAGATTTCACAATAGTTAAAATTTGAGAGGCAACCTCATTGTATTTATCAAAACTTATATTGTTATCTTTTAAAGAAAATAGTTCGCCGCTTACTTTTAGAATTAGTCTTTTGGGGTTAATTACTGCGGCTGACATTTAGAATATTTTAACATTGCTTAACATTTCTTGCTAATAGCCACCCTAACGGGGTACATGACAGCATAGAGAAGTACAACGCCTCAATGAAGTGATGTTCCCCGCTTCCGTTTCCTTACCCGTGCATCGCTAATCTACCGACAAAAATCACAAGCAATGAACCTGCAACAGCGACAACCATAGACATCAAGTTAAACCCTGTCACGCCAACCCCAAAAAATCTTTCTCCCAAAAACCCACCTATCACTGCTCCAATTATTCCAAGTACAATAGACCCCAAGATCCCACCTTGTGAACTTGGTGCAATGAAGTTTGCAATACTTCCCGCAATAAGACCAAACACTATCCAATAAACTATACTCATACCTCTCACCTCCTAAATTAAGAACATTCTAAATAACTTAATCTCAAAGTCTAACTAGTTTTTTGCATCTCACCCGAGAAAATACGAACTAACTTAACAATTCCCCAAGCTGCGAATGCGTAAACTAACAAGGCCACTATTGTCGCCGGTTCAAGTACTGCGGTAGTTTCTATTCCTTGCGTGACTGCTCTACGGAATATTCCTTCGAAAGGAAGGATGAATAATCCTGTTAATCCATAGACAAACGCTATGAAGGCACTTGCCGTACTGGCACCTGCCAATTTGAAGAGTAATCTAAAGGCAAGTAATATTTCTAATACCCCAAAGAAAAAGTAGATTAAGTATTCTATCGTTTGAGATGGCGTTGCTGCTACTTTTACTTGAGGAACGACTACCGGATTAGAACCATCGGATACCTGATCTGAATTTGTACTGGTTACTGTCTCTTTTATTATTTCTGTCATTTTTATCACCTACCTTCGTTTTTAAACAATTAACTAAGTGGATACTTAAAGTATGGGTTATTTATGCCGATATACTGGTTCTTTAATATTAACTTTACTTATTTTTGTTTCAGTTGGTAAATATTTAAGTAAAGCTTTTTCTACTAGAGAGGTTAGAGTCATCTCATCAATGATTGCCTGAGCCTTGGCATATTTTACAAGTGAAGGATCCATAAAAAGAGTTATACGTTGTGGAGTACTAATGGTTGCCATACTTCATACAGTACACCTATATGAACCTCTTGTGTGTACAGGTCGTGTAAGAGTCTACAAGCTGATATAATAGTACGATGTTGCTAGTATCATACCTACACGACCCCGACGATCTATTCCTACCTTTGCTTTCCAAATTAGAACTACCTGAAGAATTGAAGGGCTCCGTTGTAGCCATATCCCCAACAACAACAGCTACAGTAAGAGATACAGTTAAAGCCCTTGGATTTGAGGTAATAGAGGGTGGTTTATACGGCACAGCAAGACTTAATTGCCTAAAGTATGCCTTAGATAGCAGTAACGATCAATTCTTTTTTATCTGCGATTTCGATAAACTACTTCATTGGATGCGAACAAACCCAGGCGAGTTAACTGCAATGATTAACGCCACACCAAAATATGACATGACTATGATTGCACGTTCTACAAGAGCTCTTGCCACATACCCCGAAACTTGGGTTCAAACTGAACAAATAGCTATGAGGATTATGGCCAAAATTATCAAACAGAATGTAGATTTTATGAACGGCCCTTGCATTTTAAGTGTTCCAGCTGCCAAAAATATACTTGCCGGGGCTGTTGAGACAGGTGTAGGTTCGTGTACAGAATTTTGTTTACTTACATACCAAAAAGGTTTAAGTATTGGTAACTACGAGGTAGACAGCTTAACTTGGGAAGACCCGGATCGCTATGATTCGTTGATAAAAGATGCGCAAAGTTTTGACGACTGGAAATATGATACATATCACTCATTATACGAATGGCGTAAGCGTGTAAGTTTCTTGCATACTCAGGTGGAAGTAATGATTAGATTAGTGGAGGAGCCTGTAAACCCCAAATTCCCTTCGGTTCATAACAGATTTTTTGAAGACTTAAAGTAACTTTTGTAAGACATTTAATATCTATT
>CAYMCX010000061.1:3667-4823 GCA_964389145.1 uncultured Candidatus Saccharibacteria bacterium | reverse complement strand
GATTGTTAATTTTATTATGGCTGTTTACACCCCGTGTTTAAAAATATGGCGAAAAGAGGCACAAGCTCCCTCGGCCTTTATGTATCAAAACATGGCGGTTGTTAAGCAGGAACTTATTACACTTGCACCTACTACAAGTAGGAGAAAGCTGGAAGAATATTTATATCAACAAGAATCCAACAAGAAAGAAGATAGATTGGATATTCCCGAGCAACGTTACATTCAAATGGCAAGAGATGCATACCCTGTTTCTGCTCAACCCGCAGTTTCTGTTGATGTAATTGATACAGATCAGGTTCCTGAAGAAAGCTTAATGCCCACTCCGGAGTTAAGTCCTGTTCCTACTCCAACACCTACTCCCACTCCAAGCCCTGTGCCAACCCCTACGCCACAGGAGCAAAAGCAAGAACAACCCGAAGTAGAAAAGGAGCCCGAACAACCCAAACAACTTGAGCAGGAAATTAAGGTTAAGCAGCCGGAATCTTGGTTGCAGCCACAAAGGCAGGAACCGGTGCCACAACCTCAGATAGAGGAGCACAAACCGGCACCGCAACCAGAGCCACAGCCAGCGCCAACTCCACAGATTGTGCCTCAGCAACAGATGCCCCAGCCTGCACCAGCCCCACAACCGGTGCCTCAAGTTGCACAGGAATCTAAGATAACGCACTTCACAAGGCAGGCTTTTAGACGTCCTGAGGGTTCTCAAATTAGACCAAAACTCCAGGCGCATCCTCAAGAGGCAACCCCCGAGCTAAACCTTCCCGGTAAAAGAGGGGAAGATATATCACTCTCCCCAATAACTCCTGATAGACACGCCGGGCGAAGATTTGTGAGTTTGTTACCTAAATCCGGGGAAATAATCTTGCCTATACGTGGAGAAAAGATATTGAAAACTTCAGAAGAAAAAGAAATTGAGGAGAATATTAAAAGCAAAACAGACCAACTTAACCAACTTATCGGCCAGATAAAAGATAGCAGAGATTTTAGGAGCAAGTATGGAAATCAGGTTGGCAAGCAACAACAGTCTTCCATACCACAATCACCGGTGACAAATAATGTTCCGGAGCAGCCCTCATATACTCCTGCACCAATTCCAACCATTCTTCCTACCACTGTTTTAACAGTCGAACCTACACCTGTCGTTGTATCTGAACCA
>CAYMCX010000061.1:0-3657 GCA_964389145.1 uncultured Candidatus Saccharibacteria bacterium | reverse complement strand
CAGCCGCCCGTGCAACAAGCACCACCGGTAGTGCAAGCGCCCCCTGCACCTGTTCCGGACAATTCAGCAAAAAATGCAGAAGAAACTGCGCGATTGATGGAAGAAGTTAAGAGGCTTAAAGCGGAAATTGAGGTACATAAGACGGAGAAAACGGAAGTTTCGCCGGTTCCGGTAGACCAACTAGCAAAGAAACTTGAATCAACAGGACCTATTGGAACCCTTCAGTTTGCAAAGATGCAGCCTTTATCAGATAAACCCAACACACTTTCCGGAGTGGTAAAAGATTTAACAGGTAATGGTATAAGAGATCTCGTTGTTATTATCAAAAACGATAGGCATGAAGCTGTACGCGCACTAAAGACGAACACATTAGGGCAATTTGTATTGGTTACACCTCTTGCTCCCGGAGGGTATAGTATTGAGATAGATCCCACTCATAAGAGTGGGCTAATCTTTGATATAATTTCTGCAGAGGTTAAGGGAGAGGTAATTCCTTCTCTAGAATTTATAGGTAAAAACTAATGGCAGCTGAAATCAAATCTACAACTCAGGATCACCTAGATATTGAAGACATAAAAAACGACCTAGTCGTTCTTAAAAACGGTATGGTATGTTCGGTTCTTTCAACTACCGCTGTAAACTTTGATCTTTTATCCGAAATTGAGCAGGACGCTATTATTGCAGCCTTTTCAATGCTTTTAAACTCACTTACTTTTCCGGTTCAAGTGGTTGTTCGTTCAAAAAGATTGGATATTACAAAATACATTGAAAAAGTGAAAAGAGTAGAGGATAAGCAACGCGATCCACTACTAAAATTTCAAGCTGAATCCTATAGAAGATTTGTTCAGGACTTTATTAAAAATAATGATGTTTTGGACAAGAAATTCTATGTTGTTGTTCCTTCTGGAGGTAGCGCCGAAAAGGAAGTTGGCGCAGGACCTTTTGACTGGGTGATTAAGCTTTTTGGAATGCATGCAAAGCGAACACGAGTAAACGTAGCTCAGGTTTTGGAAACAGCAAGAACGCAACTTATGCCTAGAGTTGACCACGTGGTTGGGGAGTTTAATAGATTGGGAGTAAAGTGCAGAATGTTAAACACTCAGGAATTAGTCGAGCTTTATTTTGATATTTACAACCCTTCTACAATTCATGGTCAGAGAATTAGAACAAATATTGATGATTACAAAGCAGCTATTGTAAATCCTGCTATTTTGGAAGAGTAGAGATTTTATGAAATTACCATTAATACCGTTATTGGGTAAAAAGAAAACAGAAAAAGTCGATAACAAAACCGCGGGGATCGGTGAGGTCAATTCTGGACAAAAATTAGCTGAGGGAATGATAAACGTTAAGGATATTATTGCCCCTTCAGCAATTGAGGTAAATTTTAGCGATATAAAAATTGGAAATACATATTACCGAACATTGTTTGTTTCAGGATATCCAAGATTTGTAGGCGCTAACTGGTTATCACCTATCATCAACTTTGATCACACACTCGACATTTCGATGTTCTACTACCCTGTGAAAGCAAAAGGTGTTTTGGACGATTTGCGAAGAAAAATGACTGAAATGGAAGCAACCGTTATGTCTAACCAGCAAAAAGGTAGACTTCAGGATCCAGGGGTTGTTGCAGCCCTTGAAGACGCGAGGTCATTGCAGGAGCAAATCGTAAAGGGTGTAGAAAAATTCTTTCAGTTTTCGTTTTACATAACAATCCCTGCTGATTCACTTGAGGAGTTAGAAAATATTGCTACAAAACTTGAGGGAACTTTAGGATCACTTTTGCTAATTTCTAAAACGTCATCTCTACAAATGGAAGACGCATTCCAATCAACAATTCCAACAGCAATGGATAAGCTTTTAATTACCAGAAACATGGATACTACTTCTTTAGCTACAACTTTTCCTTTCACATCCTCGGATCTTACTTCTGATGATGGAATAATGTATGGCGTTAATAGGCATAACGGATCGTTAATTATTTTTGACAGATTCTCAATGGAAAACGCCAACACAGTAGTCTTTGCAAAGTCTGGTGCTGGTAAATCTTATTTTGTAAAACTTGAAGCGCTACGTTCGTTAGTATTTGGTGCAGAAATAATTATTATTGACGTGGAAGAAGAGTACAAAACATTATGTGCTGCTGTTGGCGGTGACTTTATAGACTTTTCTGCAAGTTCTAAATCAAAGATGAATCCTTTTGATTTGGCAGGAATTGCAGTGGAAGGTGAGAACGAACTTGGCCAGAAGATTTTGTCTTTGCATACCTTATTTAAATTAATGTTGGGGGAGTTAAATCCTACAGAAGAAGCCTTGTTGGATAGAGCACTTTTGGAAACTTACAGATTAAAAGGCATAACTACTGATCCAGAAACACAAAGAACGCTAGAGCCTCCGGTAATGGAAGATTTATACAAAGTTTTATTGGGAGCAGAAGAACCTGAGGCTAAAAGTATGGCTGAGAGATTAGAAAAATACATCAAGGGTTCACTGACTGGAATTTTTGATTCTCAATCTACTATAAATATTAATAATAAGATGACTGTATTTTCTACTAAGAATTTAGAAGATGTATTAAGGCCTGTCGCCTTCTTTATTATTTTGGATTTTGTTTGGACTAAAATTAGAAAAGATTTGAAAAAAAGAATTTTGATCGTTGAAGAGGCTTGGAATTTATTGCAAAGAGAAGATTCGGCAAGATTTATTTATGGTATTGCAAAGAGAGCTAGAAAATATTATCTGGGGCTTACAACAATTTCACAGGATGTGGACGAATTCTTAAAGTCAGAATATGGAAAAGCAATTGTTACAAACTCGTCTATTCAGGTGTTGTTTAAACAGCACCCAGCAGCTATAGATTTGGTCGCAGATACTTTCTATTTGTCAGAAGGTGAAAAGAGACTTTTGCTTTCGGCTGACAAGGGAGAAGGACTGTTTTTCGCCGGCGCAAACCATGTGGCAGTAAAAGTTATTGCAAGTGAAGCCGAGCATAAACTAATTACAACAAATCCTCAGGAACTTTTGAAACTTAAGGAAGAGGCTGCATCAATGGGTAGGCCACAAGATTCCAACAAACCGTCTTATAAACCGTTTGATCGAATTGACCCTAATAAGTACACAACGATGGATTCTGCAGGCGAAGCGAAACCTGCATACCAACCTGCTCCAACTCCGGCCGAGAGTGCAAGCTTTGCACCTTCAACAGCTCCTACAACATCAATGTCTGCCCCTCCATCTCAGGGATACAGTCAGTCCGTGAATCAAAACCCCGCAGCAACACCTTCGAGGCCTTCGTGGCAGCAGAGTGACCAGCAGAGTGCCCCATCCGCACCCACAACTCCACCAACAAGTAACCCCACGCCAACAGGTGGTCAGGGTACAATAAGTTTAGGTAACGCGATTACGAGTATAGGTGGAAATACAGGTGGAAATCCTCAGGGTGGAAATTAGGATCAATTCTGCACTTGCATCGGAGCAATAACGTGCAAAAAGTTTTCGTGATCCAAAGGAATAAAAAGACAAGGGCTGTTATTTCCCTTAGCTTTAAAAGAAATTCTTTCAGTTTTTACATTGTTTAAAAGGTCTAATAAGTATCTTGAGTTAAACGCAATTTCTAGTTCTTCCCCTTCAATCTCAGCAGTTACCTGGCTTTCG
>CAYMCX010000060.1:0-4868 GCA_964389145.1 uncultured Candidatus Saccharibacteria bacterium | reverse complement strand
CGTCGACTAAAAACTCGTAAACCCAGGGAAGTTGTTCTTTTTTAAAGTAGTCACCCAAACTCCAGTTTCCTATCATATGAAATGCTACCGTGTGGGTTCTATCGCCAATTTCATCAATATCTTCAAAACGAAGGGACCTTTGCACATTTACTAATCTTTTGCCGGCCGGATGCTCCTGCCCGGACAAATAGGGGACCAAAGGGAACATGCCTGAGTTTACAAATAATAGTGTTGGATCGTTTTCCGGCACTAAAGGGACGTTTGGAATTAGCACGTGCCCACGCTTGTTATAAAAACTAATAAATTTTTCTAAAATCTCTTTTGAACTCATAGTAACTTTCTTGGTTTTAACAATATACCAAAAAACGCAACTAAAGAAAGCCCTGACATTGCAAGGAAAAGGTACGTGAACCCGTAGCGCGACACAATGTACCCACCAAGTAGTGTTCCCAAAACCAATACTCCGTTTGAGATTATCTTCCAATCTGAATATTCGGAAATATGCTTGTTTTTATCCAAGTGTTCCGCAAAAAGAGCGTCAAACGAAGGTGTACCTAGAGCCTCGCCAATCCCAAGCATTACCTGAAGAATTACTAAATCTAAAACCCCGCCCACAAATATGTACAAGAACCAAACGACACTCCTTATTAGATAACCGGCCATAAGAAGGTATTCCTTCTCCCTTATTTTGTCGCCCATTCTTGAAACTATAAAAGTAAATACTGTCGTTGAAAGTAGAAACGCTGCCCAGGATAAACTTACAGACATAATCCGCTCGTCCAAACTTTTAACATAAACTGCATATAAGGGGCCAAGCAAACTTCCGGCTAAAACGAAAATACCGTTCATTATGAAAAGTGCCTTCAAAGCCTTATTACTAAAAACACTTTTGCTTGAAACCTTATTCATTAATAAAAGCTCCTTAGTAAAATCTGCACTATTACAAAGGACAGAGCGTTTGCAAAAATTGCTGCTTTCACAATTTTTCTCACGTCAAACTTTCCATTAAGCATCACAAGTGTAGCCGACTCAAGCATCACTACAAAAATAGCCAAAAACCCCAGGATAATAAACCCACGATAATGCAACAGTAACAAAGTTAAATTCACCAACGGAACACTAATAAAATTTATGAAAACTACGTTAATCAAATGTTTTTTAGTTCTAAATCCCAAAGCAAAAAATACGGGCAATTCCAGAAGTATCGTCAACAAGATCACTACGGATAGGGTGTTTGTGACAAACCCACTTATTAATTCGGTATAGGAGTCTAACAACTGACCTGTAGTTAGTGGATGGTAACAGTATATGTTTCTCACAACGTCTGTACCAACACTTTCCAAAAAAGTGAAACGCGGATTTAACGAATACTTCTTACAGCTGTCATACCCAAACATGATAGCTGAGCTATAAGTACAGCTTGCTTTTTGCTCACCCACGTTACACTCTTTTTCATCTATTTCTACTGATGGTTGCGCATAAATTCGTGTATTAGTTGTCAGAAAAATACCTAAAAATAAAAGGGTAAAAATCGAAGTTGAAAAAAATGCTTTCCTTCCGCGCATTATTAAATTTTACACTATTTGGAGGCCTGGGCGGGAATCGAACCCGCGTATAAGGGTTTTGCAGACCCTCGCCTTACCACTTGGCTACCAGGCCAAAAAATCAAACTAACTGTCACGTGTTGATATTTTACCATTCTGGTGATAAGTTTGTTGCATGAATATCACCTCATTAAGCACTCCAAAGAAATTTCCTACCCTGGTAGTTTATATATTAGCTGCCGTAGGGATTGGACTCATAGTCTACTTCGGAAAAGATTTAATTCAAGATGTCCAAAATCTTGGAGGAAAATCTCAACTGAAAGCCGATAATATTTATCAGGAGGCTGAAGTGTACCTCGACAACGATTTATTAGGCAAGACCCCATATGAGAGTAAGGAGATCAAGGCCGGAGAGCACAAAGTCACAGTTAAAACAGCGGACAGACAGTATGAAGCAACCCTAAACTTTGCCCCAAACACACAAGTGGTTGTCAAAAGAGATTTAGGTATTTCCGAAAATTTCTCATCAGGACAAAATTATTGGATTGAGAAAACAAACTCTCAAACAGTCTTAAGTATTACATCAGAACCAACCGGTGCTTCAATATTTATAGATAATACCGAAGTAGGAAAAACTCCCTTTAGCTCAAGTACTCTTACAGCCGGTGAGTATGACCTTAGAGTCGAGAGCCCTCAGTACGAAGGTCAATCCGCAAGAATTAAAATACAAAAAGGTTATAACTTAAATATTGCAGTAAAACTTTTCCCAACACCCGCTCCTGCAAAAATAATTGCATTTGAAGGTTCTGCAAATTTGTTTGATGCCAGTTCCAGCAATTCTATTGTTACTGCTGATGTTCAAAATTGGGCAAGGGCACTAGTTTACTGGAATAAAACAAGGGGTGTAAATCTTGCAGATTTGGGTGTAAACAAGGAACCAGTTTTTGATTTCTTCGTTGATTTTAAAGGAGACTTGTACGCAAAGGATGGACAAGTGATATCAACCGCCGCACAGGATGAGCAGTTAAAAGGTGTCGTAAGAGGAGCTTACCTTGGAAGAACTTCTGACGGGGCGGGACTTACGAACGAAGCAAAGGAAGCCTATTTAAATCTTTCCACAAAAACATTAGGCAAGATGGCAAAAATAATTGAAACGGGTACCGGATGGTTGAGAGTAAGAGATACTGCAGGGCTTGGCGGAATCGAGGTTGCTAAAGTAAACGTAGGAACGGAATACTCGGTTTTGGAAGAACAAACGGAATGGGTAAAAATAAAAGTTTCTGATACTTTAGAGGGCTGGGTTTCTAAGACTTACGTCGATATCACGGAGTGATTCGTGCCACTCAAGCAGGTCAGGCCTAAGATGCCTAATCTTATTAAGGCTCTCAATTAAATCCTGCTGCAAACCTAGTCTGTTTTCGTATTTAGCCAAAAGTACAAATAATCCCACATCAGTTTCGGATATATCCTCCACTTTATTAAAGTAGTCAACCGCGTACGGAAGAAATTTTGGATCGATGTTGGCGCTTTTTGCAGGCTCGGTTAAATCATTTATCGCCAAAAAGTAATAAAGCGGCACAGAATTTCTAAGTGTTGCTAAGTTTTTGGGATTTAGGTTGTATGCAGTTTCCAGGTCCTCCAATGCTTTTTGTTTTAACAAAGCGGCATAAGTATCCGTATACTCCTCTGTTTTAGCAGCAGCACTAAGAGCAAGAAGGGTTTTGGCCCTACGCCTGTAATATAAAGGTTCATTAGGATTCTTTGATACCGCAATGTTTGCGTAAGTAAAACTTTGAGCGGCTTCCCCACGTGCAAGTAAATTTTCCGAAGATTCAGCCAGCACATCTGCCTGATATATGTTTATAAATTTCAGGATTAGCCATATGTATGCAGGCAGTGTAAGAAGTGTTATTCCATAACGTAATTCTTTTCCTTTTATGTTATTTATTTTGTGAATTTCCCCGCTACTAATTTGAATAAAAGCTAGGTATGTCCAAAAATACAAATGGACTGCCACAGTCGGCCAACCAAAAATGTTGGTTACAAAAAAAGCACCAAGCGCCGGGGTTAGATAAGGATGCTTTTTCTTGATAACCCAATAAATTATAAGAGCGTAAGAAACAAATCCTACTAGACCGTTTTGAGAAAAAATTTCTAAATAATAGTTGTGGGGTTTATTAAGTATGAAATCCCATTCAGAAGAATAATTTAGTGATTCCGGACGAAATTTGGGAAACTCATAGGGAAATGTTTCCGGCCCTGTACCTATTAGAAACGTTTTAGGATTAGAAACAATCAGGTTTATTGTTCCTTTCCAAATACCTGATCTAATAAAGCCCGGATCGGAAAAGTTATAGTTAGATTGACCTTCTTGTTGTGCGTATACTACCGTCATTCTGTGCCCTACTTTCTCAAGATCTAATAACACGTCCTCAATCCTTTCCCTAAACGTCCCCAAATTAAAAATTGAGATAAACAAAGAAATAACAAAAAGTAATGAAACGTATTTGTAGTTTTTTTTAATTTCTTTTGCGTTTAAGAAAGCAAAAATAATCAATCCTGAAAGAAGACCTAAAATTCCTGAAATGGAATACGAAAACCATAAACAGGTGTAGGCAGAAATAAAAAGTGTGGACCAAAACACTTTTGTATATTTGGCAATAGGGGCTTTAATCCCAAAATACAAAACCTGAGGAAGCAACATCGCGATGAAAGCAGCCAACCAATTTGGTTGCCCAAATGTGGAATAAACCCTCAGTACTCCAGTAAAATGCTGAAATATTCCAATAACACTGATAGGAATCAAACTAAAAGTTGCTAGCTTTAGTAAAAACTCCGAAGATGCCGGACTATAAAGGTTAAGGATTAATAAATACAAACCAAAAATAATAAGCACTGAGACCAATCCACCGTTAAATCTTGTGAAATACCCCCAAAGCGACGTGTATACATGAGTTGAGAAAATAGTTGAGAAGATGTAAGAAATTATAAAAAGCGTAAAAATACCAGCCGGAAGGACAATATTGTCCTGCTTCCAAAACAACATCATGAAAAATAAAAATATGGTAGTAAGTCCTACAATGTAAACAACAATCATCTTAGGGAATTCAAAAAGTTCTGTAGTACCAAAAACGTGTATCAGAGGGGTGAAAAACACCAAAAGAGAAATAAAAAACGCCAATATTCCAAAAGGTTTAATTGACTTTAAATTACTCATCGTATTATCATGATAGCAACCTACCTTCCATTTGCACAAAATGCAAATGAGTAAGGAAGCCCGGTTGAAAGCCGAATAAGCTTCTATGTTCTCAAGAATTTTAGTAA
>CAYMCX010000059.1:3662-4878 GCA_964389145.1 uncultured Candidatus Saccharibacteria bacterium | reverse complement strand
TGTGAATGTTGCGACAGCGCCGGCCAGTGCCAGAACGAATGCCAGTGTCCTTGGGACTGTAAGGACTAACAAAAGGGAATCTGTTTACGCTACCCTCACACGAGGCATAGAATAAGCAGGTTCCCCGTTTTTTTATATAAATAACAAAGAATATTGAACTAACGGGCCCTAAACTTGAGCAAGGTTTTTACTTGTAATAACATCCTTTGTATTGTAGTATCTGGGAATGACTTCAATATTTAAACTAACACCTCTAGAAGACTCCACACTTCAGGAATATCACGATAAAGCTATAAAAGACTTAAATGAGTTTTTCGGCAGAAAGTGGATTAACAATACTCCAAAAATATTTGTGTTAGACGACAGAAAAACAATAAATTTATTTCAAGAGAAAGAAACAGAGAGTTGGGTTGTTGGTTTTAGTATGGGCAATACAGTATGCATTTTAAACCCCGCTAATATATCTAAGGAAAGTAGTCAGGATGGTTCAAAATATAATATAGAGAAACTTATTAAGCATGAAATATGCCACTCCTTTTTTCATAAATCTTTTGGAATGACCAATTTCTCGTGGATTACTGAAGGTGTTTCTATATATGTTGCTGATCAATTCAATATGTTTCCTATCCCCGGTAAATTTGATGGCTTTCTAGAGGGGAAAAAGGTATATCAGGAATCAGGTGCTGTTATCAAGCTCCTTTTTGATAAATATGGTAAAGAAAAGCTCTTTGACTTTCTAAAAAAACAAAGTGGGATAAAAGAAATGGAAGAGCTTAAGACTGTGTTCGAAAGCATCTTTGGAGCAAAACTTGAATATTCTTTTTTCGACGAGCTTATTTAATAAGAAAGATAAATTGAGATAAGCTCTAAGCGAGTTTAGATAAATAAAGCTTGATGTTTTTCAAATAAAGGGGCTGTTTGATTAGCGTAAATATCTCTCTTTTTTCCTAATTGGATCCAAACTTTAGTATATGTTTTGCAAACGTTCTAACATCTATCTCCTTTAATTTCTTCTTCTCTTCCTCATCAGTACTATCCTCGTTCAAAATTCTCACCGAATTCTTTTAAAACCTGTTCAAATAGCAACTTTTCGTTTTCTTTGTACTATCTTTGCGGTCTTTACCAAAGATTTCCACAAATAGAAATGGATTAATTTTCTCCAAGTAGTCTTTGAAAACTTTAAGTTGTAAAATCAGTTCAGTTTGGGCGCTAATAT
>CAYMCX010000059.1:0-3652 GCA_964389145.1 uncultured Candidatus Saccharibacteria bacterium | reverse complement strand
TTTATTTTAGTAATAAATGGCGAATCAGGATCGAGTAGATATTGTTTGATATACTTGTCCTGGCTACATAAACTCGAGCAAATTACGGTGACCAGCTCCAGAATGTGCCAGAATTGGAATGAAGGTTACACGGGGTAAAAATTATGAATGATAGAAATAAAAATTGCGATATTTGTGGTTTTTTAGATGACCGTAAATTTCAAATAACGGAGTCAAAACACTGGAAAGTTGTGATTTGCGAGAATCAAGAATATTTGGGTAGGTCATATGTAACCCTAAAAAGGCACTGTCCAAGTTTGTCGGAACTTACAGATGAGGAGTGGTCAGATTTGAAGCAACTAATCATTACTTTAGAATTAGCGTTTAAAAAGGCGTTTGGCGCAACACTTTTTAATTGGACGTGCTTAATGAACGACGCGTATAAAGATAATCCAGCCTATCCCCACGTGCACTGGCATCTGAGACCTCGTTATTCACACGACGTCAGATTTGCTGACCTTGTATTTAAGGATCCAGAATTTAGCCATCACTACGCAAGATCGAAAGATAGAACTTTAAGTCTTCCAGAAAAGCAGTTGACGAAGATAGCTGGCGAAGTTAAAAAGTATCTTTAGTAATTCCAAATATGAAAGGCATAATTTTAGAAAATAGAAATAAAGGATTCCGCGCCGGTGGCGTTGTAATAAAAGACGGGAAAATCCTTCTGATGCATCAGTTTCTTGGACCCCGTGGAGAAAAGGGTGAGGAAGATTTCTACACACTACCAGGAGGCAGCTGGGAAACAGGCGAAACGCTAGAACAGACGTGCAAAAGAGAGATTTTCGAAGAATTTAATTTAGACGTTGCAGTAGGAAAACTTATTTTCCTAATTGATACCGAAACTAGAATTGCATTTTATTTCGAGTGTACTGCAGATAAAACCAAGATCGCGCTCGGTGGTCCGGAACAGGAAAGAATGACCAATCACGAACAGTACCATGTTGAGTGGGTAGAACTTACAGCTTTAAAGGATTTAACATTTATCCCCGAACCTACTAAAGAAGCTATTTTTAAATACCTGGAAAATCCAAATCAACCAACGTTTTTTCTCACATGTAATTAGTTCTGTTGTAAAAGTTCCCAATCACCAATCCCAAACCTAAAGAAACCGTCCAGCTTTAATTTCCATTTGATCAAAATTATATTAGGTAGTAAACTAATTTTTATTATATATTTATGGAGATCTATTTATGCCAAAATATGTAGACGGATTCGTACTTATAGTTCCAAAAGATAAGCAGGAAGAATACAAGAAAATGGCTTCAATTGGCCGGGATGTGTGGTTGAAACACGGTGCGTTAGAGTATTTTGAATGTAGAGGCGACGATATGATTCCGCAAGAAATGGGTGGTGAAAAGCCACGTGCTTTTCCTGAAATGACCGGAGCCACAAGCAACGAAGACGTATGGTTTTCTTTTATAGTTTTTAATTCTAAAAAACACCGAGATGAGGTTAACGTCAAAGTAATGGCCGAAATGAGCGAATCAATGGCAGATCAACAAGAAATGCAAATGCCATTTGAAATGCATAAGATGGCTTATGGGGGTTTTCAAGTTGAGGTTGAAGGTTAGAACTACTCTCGGCTGTTAATATAGTCCTCTTTCTTCTCGTGCTCCATCGAGTTTGCTTCTGGGTGTCTCAAATGTGCGATTTCATGTTCAATTGTTCCTATTAAACCTCCCGGAGCCCGATGAATATCGATAGGACAAATGGATATGCAGTTATCCTCGGGGTGGTACATACCCCAAGGACCAAAGTACCTTATGTAACAATCAACACCCCCTTCTACATCAGGGAAACCTCTCTTTACTATATCAAGAACTTTCATTCTGTTTTCTTCTGTGGGTTCAAAATACTCAATGTTGTGCTTGATACAAAAAACCTTTAAGCCGGGCAGGTAATTATCCATCAAGTTTTTATTAACCTTTTCTGAATACGTAATTTTAACCATACTTTAATCTTCCGCATCTTGGGAAAACAATAGAATTATTTTAACACCCTATAAGCCAGGCCCGCACCTGAAAAACAAATTTCTTTACACCTGCAGTATAATCACCTAAAGAAACGGAAAAATAGAACGACAGGAGGGCATTATGGGAGACTGGGCATACCTATGTACTTGGCGATCAATAAAAATTGTGGTGGATTCGGCTACCGATGAATACCAAGCAAGGCGGATTTTTCAAGAATACTTGGAACGGTACAAAAAGCTCCAAGTTGACATCAGCGAGCTAAGCGCAGAATACGTGCTGCTGATTACAAATCGCAGGGGCTTTGTAGAGTACGCAAACTAATCCTGGGCCACAAAAAACCAAAAAGGTGCTTAACCATCCAAAAAGTTAAGCACCAATCCAAATTTTTCAACTCATCAACTGTGTTGCTTGGCTTCAACAACCCCCTCATCCTTGTTAAAGCTTTCCTTTTACCTATTTCTTCTGCAGCCTCGGCTTCTGCTTTTTCAGCCGCTTTCATGTATGCATCCCTTACAGTATCGTCCTGCGTATCCTCAGCAACACCCAATAACGAGTTTATTTTCTCCCTTTCTCCCCGGGCATACTCTGACAAGGAGGCGGTTTCATCGTTTATCGGAAGCATCGGCGGATATGAATGAACCACCCTACCATCCTCCAAAACATTGCGCGTGACCCTTTGACCAGCGTTAAACCTGGCCACTATCTGCTCCATAGGCTCCTCGCCATATACTCTATTTATCTTCCTTTTAAAAGCATTCGAAAAAACACTTTGCATGTCTTTATTGCCTTCTGCATCAAAAATGGTTGTTTTAAGTACACCAACCTCGCTCCCAGGGGTTCTAATTATATGCAATTCCAAAACAGACACCTGCCTTCTTGTCTCAAGGCTCATTTTCTCAAAAACGTAAGTGGAATCCCACAGTTTACTCTCATCCACTACTTGTTCCGGATTTTCCGGCCTAATCGACACATTCCATTTATACCCATTTTGAACAAAGTGCGCGCTGCTCCCAGCAACAAATCCCGGCACGTCCGCAAATTTAGAATCAGAAAAATCCAAACCCACCACTTCACCAAACAATCTATCTAAATCCTCAATCGAGACAGCCTTAACTCCCGGATCCTGGGTTTGTCGTACAAACTCACCGGTTTTCATTTTCGCAGATGCGTACGAAAGGGCTTCTGCTAAAAATTCTTTAGGGGTTGGTTCTTTTGATGCGTTTTCGTTATCTGGGATCTCACTGCCAGTAGGTATATTAGGCATACTAAAATTATAACTATAAAAATGCGTTTTCACTAATAGCCGTAAAAATGTTAAACTTCACGTAGTTATGCCCTTGTTATGGGCTTTTTGAGCCGATGGGACACATTGCGTCCATCAACCTGCTTCGCAGGCCGATGTGACGTTACACGTCCATCGTCTCGCTCGCAAGCTCGCGAGCCGATGTAGCTCAGTTGGTAGAGCAGCGGTATCGTAAACCGCGGGTCGTCGGTTCGATTCCGACCATCGGCTCCAGTAATAAATTTATGTTAGAATTCATTCGTGGCACAGAGAAAATATAGCCGGACATCAAAAACTGCAAGACCATCAAGACAACCTGCATTGCACCAGTTGTCAGACGAGCAGTTTACACAGCATC
>CAYMCX010000058.1:0-5106 GCA_964389145.1 uncultured Candidatus Saccharibacteria bacterium | reverse complement strand
CCGTTTTTTGATTCCATAGTGTTTTAAAAACTTCTGCCCATGTATCTGCACTTAAATTTTGAGGGCGCAAATTTCCGTCTAGTCCGGAAGCCACCAACTCCTCCCGACTAAAAACTTTATTAAGCATCTTCCTTGGACTGGCAAAGCCACGGTGCAAAAACCCCTCATATTTTTCCATCTGATCGTCAAGAATTAATGCGTTGGTACGTTTCTTAAATCTGATAATACCACCATCAACCTTGGGTTCCGGTTTAAATTTAGTCCTTGGCACAACCCCTAGAAATTCCACATCATAAAAAGATTGAATAAACGTAGACAGATAGGAAGCGTCCGGGGCAACTGATTTGATCTTTTCGGCCACTTCTTTTTGTACTAAAAACACACATAGGTCGGGGCGCTTATGCATTTTTACAACAGAGTGAACGATAGGTGAGGTTATATAGTAGGGCAAAGAGCCTAAAACTTTAAACGATGTTGTAGGGTTGTACTTAGGAAGCCAGTCTAAAATATTACCCTCAACAATGTTCACGTTTAGATCCTCAAGATATGCCTGTTTCAAATTATCGACAAACCTCTTATCAATCTCAACGGCGTGAACCGTAATACCTTCAACAGCTCTTTTTACTATCTCGGCTGTTAAAACTCCAAGACCAGGGCCTATTTCTACTACGGTATCATCGGACGCTAACTCCAACGAATCAATCATCATTCTGCCTAGTTCTAAATCCATCAAAAAGTTTTGTCCAAGGTCCTTATTTGGTTTTAGCATCTTTTTAGTATACTAGGCATGATGAAAAACATCTACGTTGCCTTAGAAAACATAAGAAGCCTACATAATATCGGAGCAATTTTCAGAACCTGCAGTTTTTTCGGAATTACTGAGATTTTGCTGGTAGGTTACTCAGGACGAAATTTTGACACTAAAGGAAGGCCGGTTCTTCATGAAGAAATCAAAAAAAGCTCACTTGGAACTGAAAAGGATTTAAACATAAAGTTTTTAGACGAACCTGCGGATTTAATTAAATTCTCACAAGAACAAAAGTTGAAATTATTCGCAATAGAACAAACCGAAAAAAGCACTGTGCTTGGTAACATTGATTTTAAAGAAAGTGGAAGTGGTTATATTCTGGTTTTTGGAAATGAAGTCACAGGTGTAAGCGCCGAAGTGCTTGAAGCATCTGATCAAACTATCGAAATCGCAAAGAAGGGTTCTCACAACTCTCTAAACGTAGCAACTGTTTGCGGAATTGTGCTTTATTCCGCTACAAAAGATCTTCAGCCCAGAGTTTCATAGAAAACTTAGGGCTGAAAAGGTATTTCGGAGAAAACTATTTATGCTTTTTGAGGCGTCCTGATGGCATATGACCCACTGGATTCCTCATCAATTCTTACGGCACCGGGAGACGCAACCAATCTTTCTGCCATCTGATGTTGACGTGTCTCCGCTACCTCAATTGTCGGGCCCCTGCCCACAGCATACACAGTTATCTCACCAACGCGGACATTGCCACTGATTTTTGTCGAGTAGGACATATCCATGCCGGACTCCTTGCATTCACATATCTGGTGAAATGATTATATTAGTATCTTAAGGTATATATTATTCAGGAGCACTAGTCAAAAGGTAAACGTCCGTATAACCCGCTCCCCACGCATGATTGCTTGCAACTTCATATCCCAAATCCACGCGATTGCCTTTAATTGCCCCTCCAATATCCTCCGCTCGACAAGCTCCGTATCCTGGTACATCCTCAACATAAAAATTAGTTCCCAAGGAAATAACTTTTGGATCAGTAGCACAAGTACCTTGCGCAACAGCCGTTCCGCTAAAGGTTCTTCCTGAACATCCGTAACAATCCCCATCATATTTTGTTGCCCACACTCGCAGCTTATACCAGTATTTTGAATACGTTTCTCCTCTAAATTTAATGGAACCGTTTGGTAAATCACGCCATACAACTTTTGTACCCTTAGAAATTATTTCCTCTACAGGTTTTTCTACTTCAGTACTTAGTAACTTGCGATCTATCTCCTCATCCTGCCAGGAAGTAACCAAATATTTCAAATGCCTTTTTCCATCAACACCTTCCTGCATTATTTCTTCTGTACCATATTCCACCTCTGAATCGTCTTCAATTTTAGTTTCAAAAGGAATTATCTCCGTCTCAACCACTTCTTTTTCATCAAACGCGGTTATAGTATCTATTTGGACCAGATCCTCTAGAGAACCTGCAATAGCGACTTTTTCGGTAGATATTCCAAGCACGTCACCGTTAGAAAGGAGGTTTCCTGATTTAACAAACCCGGGTGCTAATGCAAAAGCTATGAGAATAAAAAGGGAAATACGGTGTGGTGCTAATTTCATACGGTGTAGTTATTATAGTACAGTCTATGACCAACTAAAATTTTTCCTACTCTCTTCTAAATCGTCCAAAAAGTCCTGAGTACCCTTTGCACCAAAATTTGAGCCATGAGAATGCATACCCGGACGTTGAAGGTTTGAAAAGCCTTCGTAAATAATAAGTTCTTGAGGGATCTCAGCTAAAAATCTACTTGGTATGTTAGATTGAACATTACCAAAATATAATCGGGATCTGGTTAGAGTTAAGTAAACTTTTTCCATTGCTCTTGTTATGGCAACGTAGCACAATCGCCGCTCCTCTTCCAGTTCGTTTAATTCCATACTAGATTGGGCGTGTGGGAATAACCCTTCTTCCATTCCGATCAAAAACACAATTGGAAACTCCAATCCTTTAGAAGCATGGATAGTCATGAGGGTTACAACGTTGGTACTTTCGTGCCTTGGTTTATCCGAACTTTCTATGAGAGCTACGTTTTCAAGAAACTCAGGAAGGTTCACAAACTGAGTTGCCACAGATCTTAACTCCTGAATGTTTTCAATTCTAATTTTATTTTCATCTGTACCGTCGTTTAGCCATCTTAGGTAACCGGAGTCCTCTAAGATCATATCCATCAACTCAACAGTCGACATCGCTTCCTTCTTCTCCAGCCACTTAGTAAAAGGTAATTTTGACTTTTCTTCAATTTCAGTTGGATCCCAATCTGACTCTTTAAGTTTTTCTACGCCCTTTTGTCCAAGTCCTCTTGGTGGAACATTTATAATTCTTTCCCACGAAACGCTGTCTTTTTGGTTATGAATGACCCGCAAGTACGCTACAACATCTTTAATTTCTTTACGGGCATAAAAACGCAAGCCGCCAATAATTCTGTAAGGAATGTTATTTCGGATAAAAGTTTCTTCAATGTTTCTGGACTGAGCGTTTGTTCTATACAAAACTGCAAAATCTTTATATGAGCGGCCTACCCCCGTCTCGTCCAATATTTTATTCGCTACAAACATCGCTTCATCCTTTTCATCAGAACCCGTAAAACTCACCATCTTTTCCCCGCTCGAGTTCTCCGTCCATAAGTCCAACGGTATATGAGACGTGTTATTTTTAATAACATTTTTTGCGGCATCTAAAATTGTTTGAGTAGACCTATAATTTTGCGCAAGATTGTAGACTTTAGCTTCCGGGTAATCCCGCTGAAAATGTAAAATGTTTCTGTAGTCCGCCCCTCTAAAAGAATATATTGCCTGAGCCATGTCCCCTACCACAAACAAATTTTTATGAGCTGCGGAAAGTAGTTTTGTAAAAACGTATTGGGCTTTATTTGTATCCTGGTATTCGTCAACCAAAATATATTGAAATTGATTCTGATATTTTTTTAAAACGTCGCCATTTGTCTGAAAAAGTTTAACGGTCTCCATTAACAAATCGTCAAAGTCCAACGCCTGATTTTTTCTTAATCGTTTTTGATAATCTTTATAAATTGTTGCTACAGACTTTTGAAAATAACCTCTGGCAAACCCGTCATATTCTTCCGGAATAATAAGTTCTGATTTTGAACTTGAGATTGTTGCCAGTACTGCGTGTGGGTTAATCTTCTTAGGATCCATTCCAAAATCTTTCATGATTCCTCTAACAATAGATATTTGATCGTCTTTATCGTAAATCACAAAAGAAATGGGAATTCCTGTGAAGTAACCGTCTTTTCTAAGGATTCTTGCGCAAATTGAGTGAAAAGTTCCACCCCAGGGAAGTTTTGTACCGCCACCTTCAGACAATAATGAAGACACACGCGACTTTATTTCTTCCGCCGCTTTATTAGTAAACGTTACACATAATATTTGAGATTCGTGAGTTTTATGTTCCGAAATTAGATAACCAACACGGTGCGTTAGTACTCGGGTTTTACCACTACCTGGACCTGCAACTACTAAAGCGGGCCCATCTTTATGCTCAACGGCCTCTATCTGCGCTTCATTAAGATTCTGAAATAATTTGTGAGTCGTGGGCATGGGGGTATGATAACACAGTCCAAAGCCCTTTTTTCATCAGTAGTCCAATAAATGATGCTCTACAATCACCCCTAAAGTACGAAATCCGTGGTCAAGCATTAAAATCATGTCACCTTTACGATCTATACTGTTTAAAACGACACCTACAACCTTTTTTCCCTCATTACTTGCATACGTTACCAAAGTTAAACCAGCTTCCTCAGTGTAACCTGTTTTAACACCTGCTACCCCGGGGTATGTAGTTAACAAGTTAGTTTGGTTTTGGAGATAAATGTATTTATGCGCATCTCCAATAATCTCATATTCAACAGTAGCAACAATTTTTTTAAACTCCGGATTTTTAAGAGCGTACCTTGTGAGTTTTACCAAATCCTGCGCAGTCGAGTAAGTGGAATCGTCTAAGCCGCTAGGATCTGCAAAATAAGTATCCTGTAATCCTAATTCCTCCACTTTAAAATTCATCCACTCAACAAATCTATCCGAATCCCCCGCAGCACCTTCGGCAATCGCATACGCAGCATCGTTTCCGGAACTTAACACCAATCCGTACAGCAATTCCTCAAGCGTATAGACCTCCCCCTCCGTTATTCCCATTGCGTTTTCACCTATATTTGCGGCCTTATCAGAAACATAGATTTTTGAGTCCAATTTCTTGTGCTCCAACGCTACAATAGCTGTCATAATCTTTGTCAAACTTGCTATTTTTCGTCTTTCTATTGAATTTTGATCAAAAACAACTTTTC
>CAYMCX010000057.1:0-5223 GCA_964389145.1 uncultured Candidatus Saccharibacteria bacterium | reverse complement strand
CCTGCTTCCATGGGACGAGGCTATCTACGCCCAGATTTCCAAGAACATGGTCCAATCTGGGGATTATGTTGTTCAAAGATGGTGGCCCGACCAGGTTTGGTACGAGAAACCTCCACTTGGGATGTGGTTTATGGCGGCATCATTTAAAGCTTTTGGCATTTCCAGTTTTGCTGCAAGGCTTCCTTCAGCGCTTCTAGGTTTTGGCACAGTTATTTTAATTTATTTCTTTGGAAAGCTGTTATTTAACAAAACCGTAGGCTTTATTTCTGCATTAGCATTAATTACTACCTTTAACTTCCTATACTATGCCAGGGCTTCTATGCTTGATGTATCTGCAACTTTTTTTATCACTCTGGCTTTGTATGCCTACTGGGTGTACAAGGAAAAACTATCGTATAAATATTTGATTGTATCGGCAGTGGCTACAGGTCTTTCTGTAATGACAAAGGGAGTAATAGGTTTTATTCCCCTACCGATTATTTTTATATACGAAGCTTATCTTTTTGCAACAAAACAACAGAAATTTACCAAAAACCTGCTTCGGGATTATTTCCTATACTCACTTATTAGTGCGGTAATTTTTGTTCCGTGGCACTTGGTAATGTATATAAAATTTGGACCTGCATTTATACAAAATTACATCGGATATCACGTGTTGGATCGGGCAGTAAGCTCAATAGAGGATAAAGGTAGGCCTTTCTGGTGGTATATCGTTGTGATGAAAGTCAGTATGCGTATCTGGTTTGTAGCTCTTATACCGGCGTTGGTTCTTTTTATTACTAAAGTTATCAGAAAAAGTAACAAGCACGTTTTTGTTAGTATTTGGGCACTGTTTATTTTCTTTTTATTTTCTGCAGCCACCTCAAAACTTAAATGGTACATAATTCCTGTGTATCCGGTAGCGGCATTAATGGTTGGTTTACTAATCGAACAGGTGCTGGAGGTTGTTCTTGGTTTTATGCACAGAAAATTCGCATCGTTTAACATTGTCCTTGCAAAAACCCTTCTTATGTTTTTAATCGTAGTTTCAGGGTTATTCTACCTGTATATAAATAGAGGCCTTGTTTATGATTCGGACTTAACGGGTGCACAGGCAATTCTTTTGGAAGAAAAGGACAGGATTTTTGGGACTGAAAAGATTGTTTACGCTGATAGAATTGAACTTCCCTTGGTTTTGTATTACTCAGATAGTCCGTTTGAAGTGGTAGATTTTGGACCTCTTGAAGAGCGTGTTAAAGATATCAAAGGTGAGGATTACATTGTATTTATCACAAAAGAAAGTAGATTTAGAAAACTTAGGGAAACATACCCAACACTTACTCTTGTAGCAGAACAAAAGGAATGGGTAATTGGTTTTTACTCAACATTTTATGCTTATGATTCGTACGAACAGAATATGGTGCCAATAAGTAGCCTGATTAAATAGGTTTTATCCTTTAGATTTCCCATTTTATTAGGCAGATTTTAATGGTATAAATACGTTTATGCAGAGAACTACAATAAAAGACACTATAAATATGGTTGGTCAAAAAGTTATGATTAGAGGTTGGGTTCGTTTAGTGCGTGACCACGGAAAAGTAACATTTGTTGATGTTAGAGATCACAGCGGCATTATCCAAACCGTTTTTGTAGGAAACGAAATAGCCAAATCTTTGCGTGGGGAAGATGTAATCGAAATAGAAGGTACAGTTCAAAAAAGGAAAGAAGGAACAGAGAAAAAGGAAATGGAAACAGGGTCTGTAGAGGTATTTGGAGATAGCGTCACAGTTATTGAGAAATCCGCAGAGCTACCGATCGATATGGGGGCTAAAGAACTCAATGTAGAGCTTCCTACGCTTTTAGAATACAGGTCTTTAACCTTAAGACATCCAAAAGTACAGGCAATATTTAAAATTCAGGAAATTATAGTTGATTCATTCAGAAAAGCTTTAAAAGAGAAAGATTTCACAGAATTTACTGCTCCTGCAATCGTTCCTGGAGCAACTGAGGGCGGTGCAGAAGTTTTCAAAGTAAAATATTTTGATTACGAAGCGTTTCTTGGTCAAAGCCCTCAATTCTACAAGCAAATTATGGTAGGCATTTTTGAAAGAGCGTTTACAGTTGGAAAAGTATATAGAGCCGAACCCAGTATGACGACAAGGCATCTTACAGAATACCTTTCCTTGGACGCTGAGTTTGGTTTTATTAATGATTACACTGAAGTTATGGATATGGTTGAGCATGTAATAAGATATATTTTCAAAGAAATTTCAGAAAAAGGTACCCCATATATGAGTTTGTACAACGCGACTGTTCCTCAGCTTTCTGAACGAATTCCCAGAGTCACTATGGAGGAGGCCAAAAAAATCATCTTTGAAACGACAGGGCGTGATATTAGAAAAGAGCCTGACTTGGATCCTCAAGGTGAAAAAGACATTTGTGCGTGGTCTCTAAAAGAGCACGGAAGTGAATTGTGTTTTGTAACACATTACCCAACTGCAAAAAGACCTTTTTATACATATCCGGATCCGGAGAACCCTGAAGTAACACAAAGTTTTGACTTGATAGGTAGGGGAGTTGAATGGGTTACAGGTGGACGTAGAATTAACAATTACGATCAGCTATTGGAGAACGCAAAGAAATGGGGCAATAATCCTGAAAGCTTGGGAATTTATCTCCAGGCATTTAAATATGGCATGCCTCCCGAGGGTGGTTTTGCTTTAGGTGCCGAAAGAATTACTGTTAACGTTTTAGGTTTGGATAATGTCCGTGAAGCTTCAGCATTTCCAAGGGATATGGAGCGCGTCGACGTCTTGTTGAGGGACGTTCAAGAAAAGGAAAAAGGAAAGAAGTAAATTTTCCGGCTACTTTTTTTGGTTTAGCGTTTGAACAGTCTGAGAATTTTATAAATACCGTGTTGCTTTTCTCCAATTTCTGCTTCCGTGTGCATTATTAAAATTGTTGTTGTTACTAAAGCTAAAATGGCTGCAAAAAGCTGCGCATATGCTAGACCGCTTAATTTATATGCAGGAACAAGTGCTGTTACAAAAACGGTGAGCGCTGCAAGTTTTACTATGTAAATATATGGAAGTTTTTTAGTTTGCTCTTCCACAAAAAAGTAATTTTCCATAAACGCATGAATCGCGGTGAACGCGTTAGCAAATATTAAAACATTTAATATTGAGAGAGATTCGTTAAATTTTTCTCCGAACACTAACGGTATTAGAAACCTGCCTACAACAATTGCTAATATTGAGAGAGTCAAAACCCCTACCGCCAAAAAAACCGTTTCTGTGATGTCGTACGTATTAGCATCCTTTTTATTTCGAGCATTTTTTGGAAGAAGTACCGTAAATATAGACAAAGAAACAAGTGAAAAAATTCCTGAAATTTTATCGGCAAGCGAATATATTCCAACATTTTCAAAACTTTGCGCGAGTTTTGCAATTCCGTTAGAAATAGCAGACCAGCCTTCGCTTGTTAGCTGCGCTGTACCTGCTGGAAGCGTTTCTGTAAATAGTTCTTTCACACCTTTTAGAGAGAATTTGAACGATTTGATGTCTTTGGGGAGGAGGAAGTAAAGAAAAAGGCTTGGAATTATAGACCAGGAAAAGATCATGAAAGCTTCGGTCGTATTTAGGTTTACAACGCCTAAAATAATTAAAACGGCAAAAACACCCTTTATGGCCGCAGGTATTGTGTTTAATAAAATCAAATTAGTAAAATTTTCAAGTTTCTGGAATAGGCCGAATAAAGTAAAGTTTAGTGTATACGCAATAAGTCCTACAAAGAAAATTCCAAGTAAGTCAGGCTGCACAAATTTGAAGAATGTCAGAAGTGCAAATGAGATTGGAACTGCAACAAGAAAAAGCACTGCCTTTAATGATAGAAATTTATCAAGGGAATGTTCGTACCCTTTAATTGCTTTGGCGACAAATAAAGAGTTAGTTCCAAAATCCGTAATTTTTGCGATAAATACTAGAAAGCTGGAAAGCAGGGCGTATCGTCCGAAATCTCCCAGTGAGAGTGTCCTTGCTGCAGCGGCTATAAAAAGAAATCCCAAACCGGCGTTAAAAAAGTTTCCAAAACCCATAAAAAATATTCGTATTATTGATTTGTTACGCACCTAGTGATTCTATCACTTTTGAACTTATGTTCAGACCTCTTGTATACTTATGACATGGTAAAGAAGCTAAAAGTTGCTCTGGTTTGTGATGATCTCGTGCAGTTTGGCGGAGCAGAGCGGGTATTTATGGCTTTTCACGAAATATGGCCTGACGCTCCTGTTTATACTACCGTTGCTTCTCCAAAATGGATCGAAGTTTGCCGGAGGGACAAAATTAAACTTGTTACCTCATTCATGCAGAAACTCCCGTGGCTTGAAAAGTTAAATAGATATTATTCTGCCTTTTTACTTCATATGCTGGCTTTTGAAACTTTTGATTTTAGTCAGTTTGATCTTGTTATAAGCAGTTCTTCCAGATTTGCCCACGGAATCGTTACAAAACCAAATACAACTCACATTTGCTACATGCATTCACCGGGAAGAATGTTTTGGGAGACGGATAAATACTTTGGAAGTGAGACATACGGCATTCTTAACCCTCTCAAATCATTGGCGCGTCCGTTCTTAAGCGTCCCTCTACATTTTATGCGCATATGGGACTATGTTGCTGCTCAAAGAGTCGATGAATTTATATGTAATTCCCAAAACACGGCGGACAAAATCAGAAACCAATACAAAAGAGAAGCTTCCGTGATATATCCGTTTTATTCGGGGAACCTTTCTATGGGTGCTACATCAAACGAGGAGTACTTTTTGGTCGTAACTAGGTTACTTCCGTGGAAAAAAGTAGATGTTGCAATCGAGGCTTGTAATAAACTAAAGAAAAAACTCAAAGTTGTAGGGGACGGGCCCGACATGGAAAGACTAAAAAAACTTGCCGGCCCTACAATAGAATTTTTAGGTTACGTTGAAGAACCTGACAAAATTACTTTACTAAAGGAGTGCCAAGCTTTCATTCAAACTCAAAAAGAAGATTTTGGAATAGGTGTGTTGGAATCCTTGCGATGTGGAAGACCTGTAATCGCTTTTGGCCAGGGAGGTGCAAAAGAAATTGTTGAGGACGGAGTTACTGGGTTATTTTTCAACGAGCAGAACGTGGACAGCCTATCTGCCATTTTAGAAAAGTTTAAGCCGTCGGATTATTCTTCCGAAAATTGCTCAGCAAGTGTGGAGAAATT
>CAYMCX010000056.1:0-5252 GCA_964389145.1 uncultured Candidatus Saccharibacteria bacterium | reverse complement strand
AGGACAACAAACTTAACAGGTTAAAATCTGAGTAGGAGGGGTATTTAGCGGTAAACGCAAAGAACGTATCCTTATCCTCTATGCCTATGTTTTTAAAATTTGGATACGTGTAGAGTGTCTGGTCCACAAATCGAGAATAGCATAATTATTGTTGACAGGCATATGTTTAAAAACTACCATTTACATATACATATGAATCTAAAAAAGACTGCGAACTTTTTTGCCGTGTTGCTTCTCGTAATTTATACAGTTTGGTGGGTTTGGTTAGCGTTTTTTGTTTCTCCCGAAAGCTCATACAGACACGGATTCTCCATTACTTACGGCGTAATCGCAGGGTACGGCGGATTTCTTGGCCTAATCATTGCAAAGAAATTTGGCGGGTTTAAGAGCTACGTGGGTAAATCCATCATTTTCTTTTCCTTGGGTCTTCTAGGTCAATTTTTCGGACAACTATCCTATGATATCGAGTACTACGTAACTTATGTCGAAAATGCTTATCCGTCTTACGGAGAAATATTTTTCTTTTCCAGCATTCCCTTTTACATTTTTGGTGTCTGGTACATCGCTAAAGCATCGGGCTGGGGAGTCTCTCTTAGAAGCTTACGTAATAAAATCGGTTCTATCATTTTTCCTATCGTCATCGTCGCAATCTCCTATTTTATGTTTATTAAGGGAAGTGATTTTACAGGACAGTCTTTAGCTGCAATTATCCTGAGTTTTGCTTACCCGATTGGGCAGGCAATTTTTGTTTCGCTTGCCCTACTCGCTTACTATCTTTCAGGCAATGTACTCGGCGGTGCTATGAAAAACCGGGTTATTTTCATATTATTTTCACTTGTGTTCCAGTACGTAGCGGACAGTGTCTTTTTGTACAAGACTATACAAGGAACCTGGATGCAAGCAGATTTCAGTGAATATTTGTTTGCACTCTCATACGCACTTATGACTTTTGCAATCATAGAATTTCTGGTTGTTTTTCATCAGCTAGAGGATAAAAAATAAATGCCTATCGGAAAATTAGCCATCGATATCATAAAGGAGCAGAGTTTAATAATTGGAGAACAGTTAGCCAAAACCAGGGCGGAAGCAACCGGAGCAGTCGTTTTTGGGTCACAAAAAATTGAGGAGGCGACAATTTCCGAGGAAAATCCTGCAGAAACTTTGGGAAAGCTTATAACATCGTACGAACTGGTTTTTGGAAGGGCGTCGGTAGAGGTCTGCATTGACGTTATTAAAAGATACCCCTTTCGAGAAGTTAGCGCATACATCCCGGATAGTTTAAAGAGAGAATTTCCAGGGCAGTAAAGTCATACCATGAAAGAAATTATTGGCTTCATATTGGTGATAATATCAGCGTTTCCAATGGGAATTGCAGAAGGAAAAATAATTGAGATGAATTCCCAATATTCAGTCGGAAGGTTAGTTCCTGTGGTTCTCCTTTATTTATTGGGTTTCTTAATTTATCTTGGTGGCTTCATGCAAATACCAACAAAGATTGGTTTCATAGTCGGCATATGGGAAATGGCTGCGGTCACAATCGCTATTACATTTGCTATTTCGAAGAGTCTTGTTAAATGGGACAAGGACTTTACTATTTTATACCTTGTCATCATCGGTTCTACATACATTCTGGGACTTGCGGCTGATAAACTTTTAGCGAAAGCGGGGATTGAATAATATGGAACCTGAGACAGCTAAAAAAATATTACTGGTTGAGGACGACATGGATTTAAGAACTGTCTACTCAACAGTTTTAATCAGTGCGGGGTATGTCGTGCAGATTGCAACCGACGGTACGATGGGACTGGAAATGATAAAAGACTTCGACTGGGATTTATTACTGTTGGACATTGTCCTTCCCCGCGCGGACGGGATTGGAATTTTAAAGAAAATTTCCGAGGAGAAACTGAAAAAAGGAAAAATTGTTGTTTTGACCAACCTTAATAATGACAGCATTATAACCGCTGCGTTCGACTACGGTACTGACGGCTATCTTATAAAGTCCGAGATTACCCCAGGTAAGCTGGTGGATGAGGTTGCGGGGTTTTTGGTTTAGAACAGCTCTCTAGCGGTTTATTAAAAATCTCACTATTAGTACTGCGAGTCCCAAAAATGTAACTGTTGTAAAAAACGGGATAGCCTTTTTAGCCAAAGGTGCGGGGAGAAACAGGTTAAAGAAGGGAACCGAATCGTCTAACTTCCTTTGTAACGGAGCAAGAGGACAATGACCGCCGTTGAGTAAAAATACGGCAATTCCCTCTACAGCAAGGCTTGCAATTGCCAACCATAATATTAAATCAATATGAAGTGTAATTGCCGCGCTGTAGATGGCGGCGATACAGGCGATGAAGTACACGGCAAAAGCAGTGTGCAGCACTCTAAGTAGTGTTTTTAATAAATTTCTATATCTCATTAAGACAAAAGTTTAGCATCACCAGGCGTAGGTGTGAATTAATTTCTGTACCGTATGTTATAAACCGTATCTTTAAAGGGTTGGTCTGTTTTTTTGTTTACCGGGAGTGGCTTCAAAATAACTTTTATTCGGTGTCTTTGCTAGTTTGCAAAAACTCACAACCCGCCACGATAGCCTCATCCAAACTATCCCAAATTTTTGTCTTAAAAAATTCCCGAATTGGAGCTTCATTCGGCTTTCCGGTTTGATTTGGACTGGAAAATAGTGTCAAAGATTCTTTTAATAACTCAAATCCCTCAAGATCTAGTTTGTTTCTTAAAGAATCGTAGTAAAAGTAAAACATGAAGTGATTCAATTCGTGTTTTGCCACATCCATTTGTTCTGAGGCATATTTGTAGTTTGCGAAGAAATACCTGTCTTCATATGAATAGGGACAGATACTGTTTGTAGTAAAATATAACGTTATGTTTTCGAATGGAAATGGTTTCTTGTATAAAAATTCAAGCGAGTATATTATTTGGTTTCCAACAGCGTCCCACCTCTGGTTGAGGGTTTTAATACTGTTTTCCATCAGTTGAGGGTTTTCGTTATTTTTTTTAGTTAAGTAGTCTAGTACACCTTCGTAAGCATTTTTTTCGTTCGTTGCGGCAGCTATAATAGTTTGAAGTTCGGGATCGAGTCTTTCAAGTAACTCCTTTTGAAAGTTAGTCCTACCGTGTTCAAAAGATTTGAATTGGTAAACAAAGTTGGCGTAGGTTTCTGCATCTTTTTCCGGGGAATATTTTATATCTAGTTTCACCATAATTTAATTTTAACATATTAGCGTAGTTATAATAAAAAAATAGCCACCAGAAATGTAGAATTTACACTCTAGTGGCTTGTTAGGGTTACTTAGGACAGTAGCAATCGCAATGCGAATTGCAGTGACAGTCGCAATCGCAGTTATTAACACATTGTGTGCTATTAACATGCGAAAGCATAACCAAACCAACCGGCTTCGGCCGTTGTGCCTTCGACTCTGCGGGCTTATCCGATTTGGTGCCAGGCATTGTTCTCACCTCCTCTCATACACAGGATTAGTAGTTTATCGTCTTTCCCCTCTCAACTACCTTTAAATTAGTATATCTCACAACACCGACACGAGTTCAAGGTGCTTGAGTATATTAATTGTTTCGAGGGCGCTTTCGATCGGGGCTTGGTAAATTTCGGCAACGTCACTTACCCGGATAAATTTACCGTCTATGCTACTAACGAGTAGGTCATGAAGCATAGGATCCATAGCGACCCATTTGTTGTTTCTGTTTCTAAAGGCAATATAACCAAAACCTTCTTCTCTGAAGCGGACATCGCTTCTAAGTCTTACAGCGCAATTTTTCGGAAGAACTTTTACTTCTTCGAAGATACGTTCTGAAGTAGGCTTTACTTGTAAACTGTAAGGATCTACTCCATTAAGTTTCCTGTCGGCATTCATTGCTTCGATTCTGCACCCACCCCCGCAATTATTTGGGGCTTCCCCACAAGAAGTTATACACTCCGTGGGAATTATGGAGTCGTCACGCCAGCATTCCATATTAATCCAGGATTGCTGCATTCCGTCAGTCGCAATATTTCCATAAGAAATGGGGCAATGCGAACACGGTCTGACTCCTCCGTCGAACCCTATTGTGCACCCTGTTTTTGCCGCCGAGCAATTACGGCTTCCAAAGACTGTGCGCGTTTCAGTATTAGGAAACACACACGCCGGATAATGTTCGAGAGAGTCGACCTTAATTCCAGAATCATTTCTGATACGGATCAACTCAAGGAACATGTGTTGTAACTGCTTTATCGTTATTGAATATTCGGTAAAATCGGAGCAATTCGTAGGTTTAGCTGCTTTAGTCGCAGAAAACGTGTCCGCTCCCAACTCATGTGCCAGCTTCCCTGTTTCGTATATGGTATGTATGTTTTTTTGTGTTACCACCATATTCACGCCGACGGTAAAACCGAGTGATCTTGCTAACCGGATACCATTGACAGTGCGTTGATAAGCCCCCTTACGTTGAGCAATCTCGTCATTGATTCCAGGATCGCTAGACATCAATGATGTTAAAACAGAGTGTATGCCAACGGAATTAAGGAGTTTTGCCATCTTCATGGTCATCAGTGCCAAATTGGTGTTTACGGTTAAGTCCACACCATTTTGGTTTAAGAGTTGCAGTTCGGGTAAAAGCTCTTCTATTACAGCCAACGGTTCACCACCCGTCAAAGTTACACCGAATATTTTGTTTTTTATAATTTCCTGAACGGTTTTGCGGTGAGTGTTCAATTGGTTTTCAGTCAGAATTATGGATGGGGTACTATTTCTCCGCCAGTAGTTATAGCAGTGTACGCAGTTATAGGTACACCACGACGTCAGTTCCCATTGTATCGTTAATGGTGCCGATAAACGATCGTACATTTTTACCTCCTTTAAGGCTATTGTGTTGTTTGGATTCTGATAAAAAAGGATTTCAAGGTGCTAAATTGCTAGCAAGCATCCTTATATGATTCTCACTATAGGCTGAATTATAGTACGGATGCGGAAATTGTCAATTAAACTACTCATAAAACCACTCCCAGCTCGGACTCTCCACCTCAACAATATCCGCTTCAAGCATCTTAAAAACGCCGTCCTCCAAAACAGTTAGCCAGGTGCCTTCGTAATAATGCATCTCCGCTTCCCCGCCCACCCAGTTTTTGGTGGAAAATTTAGCAAAAGCCACAAACTGCGAGCCACCAAACCTTTCCGACTTATAAATGCTCACGTCTAAAATGTCCTTAAACCGCCCCGTCCATTCTTCAAAGTCCGTGTTTTTAA
>CAYMCX010000055.1:4810-5430 GCA_964389145.1 uncultured Candidatus Saccharibacteria bacterium | reverse complement strand
TTATTGAAAGGTGGTGATAACTAATGCCATATAAAGAATATAACGAAATAAAAGAAGAAACCATAGAAGATGACGGCGATGACTGGAGCGCTGTTCCAGCCTTCCTGAGACGAACAAAGAAATAAAAAAAACAATAAATACCAACCAAAAAAACTCCGAAAGGAGTTTTTTTGGTTTTATTGTTATCATTGCAGCAATAAGGTTTACACTTTAAGGATGAACACCTTTGATGCAAAATATATGCTTCTAAAAGAGCAAAAATTAAAAGAAATTATCAACAAAGAGAAAACAGTCGTTTCTGTATCAAAGGAATTGAATATTTCTAGACAAAGTATTCATAAATGGCTTTGTCGCTACAAGAGGTTTGGAATTGATGGATTAGTAACTAAAAAAAAGACTGGCCACAAGCAAGCTCACAACCGAACATCCGAGGAGATTGAACAACTGGTTATTAATCTAGCTGATAAATATTGGAGTGACGGAGTGGAAACGCTCCACGATCATTTAATTTACGAAAACAATATAGATTTACATCCAACCACAATCTATCGAATTTTAAAAAGAAACAATATCAGGTATACGACCAATTATCCTCACACCAGAATGAAATGGAAGAAGAA
>CAYMCX010000055.1:264-4800 GCA_964389145.1 uncultured Candidatus Saccharibacteria bacterium | reverse complement strand
GAAGAAGCTGTATGCTCACCAGATACCAGGCTTAGAGCTGCAAATGGATACTAAATACCCGTTTGGCTACAAACAAGGCAAAGTCATCTACACTATTATTGATGATGCAACTAGGTGGGTTTTTGCTTGGAGTTATGCTACAGCCAATGCTTTAAATACTTTAGATTTTTTAGAAAAAGTAATTACTAGATCTCCGTTTCCTATTCAAAAAATCAGAACTGATCAAGGAAAAGAGTTTATTGCAACTATTGTTAGAGAATATTTAAAAAACAAGAATATTATTCATCGTATGAATACCCCCTATTGTCCTGAAGAGAATGGAAAGATTGAAAGATTCCATCGAACTTTAAATGAAAAAGCTCTGCGTTTTGGATTTAAAGCAAATCATTCTTTAGACGAGATGCAATACAAATTAAATCTATTTCTTGGGTATTACAATTACAGGAAAAAGCACCGAGGATTAGGAATGGATGGTAAAACACCAGTGGAAAGATTATTAGAATTAGGAAGTGTAAACTTGACGCTGCAATGCTACAATCCTTGACAAAAGGCGTTTTAGTTGTAGTATCACGTTTAGAAGGGAGGGCACGACAATGCCCGAAAGCATACTGTTCCCAGAGAAGCAGGAGGGAAACGGGTTCGCAAGGGCCCTTCTCATCGGAAGCCTGATCTTCATCATCGTGGTACTCTTCGTCACACATGAAGTGACGAAGAAGAACACCGTTCCCACCACGCCGACCACCACCACGCAGCAGAAGTAGCGGGTAGTAGGACGCTAAACGCATCCATCGTAGCCGGGGCCGGGGGAGCAATCCCTCGGCCCTTTTTCATTCCTCTTAAATTTTTTGCAAACTGTTTTTATTTAATATACGATAAGTAGCATGATAACCACATACCTTTATTCTTTCATCAGTGTAGTGATAGTAAGTTTAGTTTCTTTGATTGGAGTTTTTGCACTTTCAATCAGAGAAGACCTCCTGCGAAAATATATTTTTGTTTTTATTTCTCTGGCCGTCGGCGCGCTCTTGGGAGACGCTTTCATCCATCTCATCCCAGAAGCCTTTGAACATGTGGGCAATACCACACACGTAAGCTTGCTCATAATAGTCGGGGTTCTAATATTTTTTATTCTGGAAAAATTCCTTCATTGGCATCACCATGGAGAAGACACAGAAGAAGTCCATCCGGTAGGGAAGTTGATTCTCTTTTCTGACGGAGTGCATAATTTTATAGACGGCATCATCATCGGAGTGAGCTTCCTCGTAAGCGTCCCCGTAGGCATAGCCACCACCATAGCGGTCATTCTACACGAGATTCCACAAGAAATAGGGGATTTCGCCGTATTGCTCCATTCCGGCTACACCAAGTCGCGCGCGCTATTCCTTAACTTTCTTTCAGCTCTTTGCGCCATCTTGGGAATGCTTTTAGCTTTCATTTTGGGAGAAGCGGGAGAGGCTTTCAGTTTATGGATTCTGCCTATAGCCGCCGGAGGATTCATCTATGTCGCCGTCGCAGACTTAATACCTGAATTACATAAAACAAAAGAAGCAAAGCATTCAGCTTTGCAAATAGTGGCCGTCATCGCCGGAGTACTCGCGATGGTTGCTCTAACTTTATTGGAATAATTTAAAAGACAAATATTTTATCTTGCCCAAGATCCATCTACTCCCGGATTTTTAGCATTGTAAACTTCAAAGTGTAGGTGCGCACCGTTACCTCCTTTAGCGGCTCTGACTCTACCTGAGTTTCCGACGTTGCCTATGATGTCTCCTTGTGAAACACTCTGACCTGTGGTGCTTGCGATTTTAGACAAGTGACTGTAGAGAGTTTTTGTACCGTTTGGATGCTGGATGATGACCATATTTCCATAAGCGCCATTCCATCCCATACGAGCCAAGAGAACTGTCCCCGAAGCTGCAGCGCGTATCGGTGTACCTATTGACGCAGCCAAGTCTACAGCATTTTTACCATGTAATCCTTGAGTTTTGATAGCTCCCGGAACCGGATTTATGAAGTATCCGGCAATATTCTTTAATGATGTCTTTGTAGTGGTGGCAGTACTCTTTGTTGAATTTGTTTTAACAGGCCCATCAACAGACATTTCTCCGCCCGGAATTATGAGTTCGTCGCCAATTGCCAACTTGGCACCTTCTGTAATTCCGTTAAAACTGACTATATCTCCTATGTCGGCGTTGTATTTTTGAGCAATACTCTTTAGGGTTTGTCCCTTGGTTACGACGTGCTTAAGCCCAGAAATAGGTAATATAAAAAGGGTGTCGCCTTCTACCAGCTTGTCACCCTTTTTCATATCATTTCCCCAAAGTATCGTATTTACAGAGACATTAAACATTTCAGCTATCTGGGAAAGAGAGTCACCCCTTCTTACCACGTACACACTAATATCTTCAAAAGAAACATCCGTGTTTGCGTCCGTTCCATCCCCAGCCCCAGGGCCTGCGGTAGGGACCAAGGCACTGCTAGAATCATCAATAACGACGGATGAACCATAATCAACGTCATTAAAAGAAAAAGTGGGACGAAGAGAATTTTCTTCATTTTGAACATTTGTGCTATTGGGATCAAAGGGTTGGGGAGTAAATTGCGCATAAACTTGATCTCCGACAAAGAGGGAGGAAAGAGAGGAAAAAATCCCGGCCTCAGCACCGCGAGTAGGCACAAAAAGAGCCCCAAAGAGCAGGGAAGAGGTCAAGACGGATCTTAATATTTTAAATCTGGGTTTTATAAAACAAACTAAATGTCGCGAGATTTCCTTTTCTATCCTTTTAAAATAAGGCTAGAATTACAGGACGACCAATAGGTTCTGCAAACAAAGGTTCTCACGATGGTTACTGTCTTCTCTGTCTTTCTGTCAGTTCGCACCCAACCCCTCTTCAGGACTACAAAAACAGAATAGCCCAAAAAGGACCAAAAGTCAATCTGGGAAGGGGGGTGTGTGGATAACTAATTTGAGCCAAAATTAGGTAAAAAATAGTAAAAAGTTCTATAATATTAAAATATGAATAATTTCAATGGGCCACCAAAAATTGTCAGTGGAGGAGCGTCTTACGCAGACGGAAAAACATCAGAAAAAATCTCACAAGAAAACACAGAAAGAGTTACGGAAATAATAAAAAGGGCTGACAATGTTCGTATTATACGTTCGGATGGCACGACAGAAAACAATTGGAAGGCTATTAATATAATAGGACATAAAGTTTTTGTTGTCAGTGAAAATAACCAAACAAGAGCTATCCTAATAGATGATTTTTTAAAATGGCAGGATGTGCATCAAAAATAATCATTAACTCTATAAAATAAGCATTATCTTAAGATATTGTAATACACATTTTTTAAATAGCAATAGAAAACTTGACTTTTTTATCTTAGTATGCTATATTCATTCTCGAATACTTTGAAATAAAGTGGTCTACGTAGATCACAAGAATACAACGCCGCTTGAAATAGCGACACAATAGAGAAGAGAAAGGAAGGAAACCCATGAAGACCATCACTACCCTCGTTGCCGCCCTCGCCCTCACCCTCACCGCCAACGCGCAGACCGCCACGACCAACAACGCGGCCACGGCGGCGGCTACGGCTACCACCCCGACCTGTGAGGTGGTCAAGATCCTCAAGGGAGGAGTGCTCGAGGTGGGCAAGGAGCCCATCCCGTTCACTCTCAAAACCAAGGGATGCGAGGAGATCAGGGAGATCTCCGCCGACGGCCTGGAGTTCACCGAAATCCAGTACAAAAACAACCGGGTTTCGGCCCAGGTCAAGGCGACGAACAAGCCCCTGTCCGGAACGGCGAGCTTCAAGCTCGTCGACAAGGACAGCAACGAGACCGAGTCTCCAGACACTGTCTACATCTTCGTCCTCAACGCCGCCGACGCCCACATCAAGGCCGTCGCCGACAAGGCAGCGGCGGCGGCGGCGGCGACCTCGAAAAAGATCGTGGCACTCGCGACGAAGGTGGAAAAGGTTTCCACCACCCGCCCCACGAGGGACGAAGTCGCCATGGCCATCGCTCCCCTCAAGAAGGAGATCATGGCGCGGCCCACGAACTCCGAAGTCGTGGCATTCGTGTCACCCTACGAGGCTCGGATCGCCACCCTCGAGTCCAAGGTCAACGCCCTGGCCCAGGCGACCATCGCTCTCGCAGAGGGAGAGGTTGCCCTCGGCAACACCAGGAGGGGAATCTTCAGGCGGAAGCTAAACCCGCAGGTTGCGGAAATGGCGAAGCAGATCCGTGACGCCTTCGCACCAGCCCCCGCTCCGGTGGTCGCCACCGCCAGGTAACACACCCGCGCTCGTCCGGGGAGGAGATGAGCATCGAGCAATCGCTCATGGAGCCCTTCGACAATCCTGTCGTCGGGCTCTTCTTTTTGCCTTTTTTTATCTTTTGCTTAATAAAATTTTTAAATAGTATATAATAAAATAATTATGGGAGATCCCAAACCAAACAAAATGAAAAATGTCTTAATCCCTGAAATAATAGACCCCGGAAATAGTAAAAAGAAACACAAAGAGAAAGCG
>CAYMCX010000055.1:0-254 GCA_964389145.1 uncultured Candidatus Saccharibacteria bacterium | reverse complement strand
AAAAACAAGAAACTCCAAATGAAGACGTGTTAGAAATCCCCTTTGACAGGGCCACGAGAAAAAATCTTCTTGACTTAGGACAGAGTAAAGAAAAAATAGAAGAAAGTTTAGATTTAATGAACTCAATTTTTGAGAACGACTTTGAGGAAGTAGAAGAAAGTAAAGAAACGCCATATAATTTACCTAAATTGAGTTCTGTAACTGAAAAGAAAATTGCATACTTAGAAGAAGAATTAGAGAGACAAAAAAGAGCA
>CAYMCX010000054.1:0-5442 GCA_964389145.1 uncultured Candidatus Saccharibacteria bacterium | reverse complement strand
TTATAATCATATCTGTATAAAACTTGCTTTCCTTTGAGTTATGATTAAATACCTCCATTGAGGGATAATCCCCATATAAAACAATGCTTTTTAGCCGTCTCAAGTAACCCCTGCCTAACCCGTACTTATGTAGCATCTCTTCTAAAGAGGTGTCCGGAATTAAAGACTCTTCATATCTTTTTAACTTTTCCATATCCTTTGTAAATCTCTTACTGCGCAAAAGCGTTGTATTCCCTTTCTGACTCTTTGTCTTGAAAAACTTGTCACCATAGGTAAAAACTAAGATGTGAGACTTTAGAAGCCACTCCGGCAGGTGTAAGTCTCTGAGCCCCACCCTTGCCTCACTGTGGTTTATATCAAACCCCTGAGCATCTTTTCTAAATGATTCTGCCAACGAAATGTAGTACAAAAGCTGGTAATCATTATTTATATAAAAATAGTCATCGTATAATTCCTTATAACGGTTCGCTACTTCTTCCATAACTGCATTTTACACCGTAGTTACCACAGATACCGTATAAGCGCGACGGGGGTACGGGTAGCTCCATAACAACCACCCCCGGATATTCTTACAATGCCACACCCACACACTTTTTACGGAAATAAACTTGAAATAGGATACATAGGACAAAAAAGGCTAAATCCATACACATAAAATATAGTTATTTTCACACTTTGATGCTATAACTGTAGTAATAAAACCTAGCCGCGAACTAGTTAATGGTTAAATGCCTTGAGTCCAAGAAGGGGCTACCTTTCTGAAGGACTCAATGCTTCGCGGCTAGGGACTAAAGAAGGTAGTCCCTTTTTATGTTCGCGAGTAAAGAAGAAAGCCCATATTATCAGAAGCACGCCAGAATATTTGAGTTGATTTATTGGGTAGGATTATTAGCTATTATCGGGTCGACTCTTGAGGAAACACACGACCTGGTTGGATATATACTAGCTGGAGCATCTTCACTTATCTTACTGCTAACCCTTGTTATGAGACAAACCTTGTATCACAAAGAAAGGGGCTATATATCCTATAAAGAGAGGTATCGAAATATTGCTGATAGTCTGAGAAGATTAAACTCAGAGTATAAACTTATAGATATAATAAAGAAAGACATCCCAGACAATCTTTCAGAGGATATAATTATTTTTGAAGAAACTTTGAATGACAAAGGAAACGCCAACGATTGGAGCTTTAGAAATCATGCATAAAAAAATAATAATCTTGATTTTAATTGCACTGTCCTCAGCGATATTCATATCTCTGAAAGCTTATAACAGAAAGGCATATATCTCAGATACCCCGGTTGTACAACAACAGGAAAATACCCAAGCTTACATAGATTTTACAAAAGAAACCTTCAGTAGATATAGTTTAGGAAATACAGAGGGCATATCAGAAGGAGCTCTAGAAGGACTAGGAGATTCAATAACAGGGCTTAACTCATTTCCAAAAGAATATTTTTCCACCTCGTTCACCGTTTTACACACAAAGGATGGATTAGCTGGTGGAAAAGAGATGAACATTGTATTTGAAGCGAATCCAGATAAGGTTTTCTGGGTATGGGTTTATAGACTTGCTGGTGGTGGCTATGAGTTGCGCGGCTTTCAAGAGAACACATACTATAATAATAAAAAATAGGCATATTGACTTATTCTATATATATTTTCCAACTTAAGTATAAATCAGTGTTATCATTTCTGTATGGCAGTCATTTATGAGGAGACCTCATTATTAGGATTTATCAGCAATGAAAAACTATTCAACGCCGTAGAAAAGATATTAAAAAAGACGGAAAAGGCAAAACAAGCTGATAAAGATATCTATAAGAACTCTGTAGACCCGTTCTCTGCTTTATTCGATGCTTCCTCGGCAGGGATAACCCTAGCTGATTGGATGGAACTTGAAAAAACTAGACAGGTTCAAAAAACACTTCAAAACACTATCGGAGAGTTCCACGAAGAAATAATTGGCTCGATGTTAGGATGGGAACGATTGCCGGTAGGTCACATTATTGATGTGGTAAATAAAGATAAAAAGATAATCGCAGAACTAAAAAACAAACACAATACTACAAAAGGTTCCGACAAAATGGTGTTATATCATAACTTAGATATGGAACTGAATACCGACCAATATAGGGATTTTACCGGCTACTATGTAGAAGTAATTCCAAAGAATGGACAGGTCTATGATAAACCCTTTACTCCATCCGACAACACTACAAAATCTAGAAAACCTGAAAACTCAAAAATAAGAGTGATAGATGGAAAAAGCTTTTATGCTTTAGCATCCGGAGATAGCGACGCACTTCAAAAACTATATAGGGCATTACCTAGAGTCATCTCCGATATACTAAACAAACCAAATATTACAAACTACTCAACAGAAGAGTTATTTCATACACTTTTTGGAAAAGCATACTCCCAAGACTATAGGTAACCATTGCATAATGTAATGGTTATTGTTATTCTATAAAAATGCAAGACAATTCCTTCACAGTGACAGAGACGGCTGAAAAAATAGGAGTTTCAGCAGACACGATAAGAAGGTGGGAAAAGATGGGTCTTATAAAATCCAGCAGGTCGGAACATAACTACAGAATGTTTAACCTTTCGGAAGTAGAAAGGGTTAAACAAAAACAAGATGGCACACATATTTCTGCTGGCTTTAAAATACTAAAAAACAAATCCAAAACTTCATTTACCACAATCGAACTATTTACAGGAGCTGGGGGTACTGCCCTCGGACTAGAAAATGCTGGTTTCAATAATACTTTAATGGTAGAGATTGATAAAAACGCCGTTCAAACCCTTAAAACTAATAGACCTGCTTGGAATGTTATCCAGGACGATATAAAGAATGTCTCTTTTATTGGAAAGGAAGTTGATGTTGTTGAGGGAGGGTTTCCCTGCCAAGCGTTTAGTTTTGCGGGCAGAAAAATGGGTTTTGAAGATACCAGAGGGACATTATTTTTTGAGTTCGCAAGATGCGTAAAAGAAACACGCCCAAAGATTGCAGTCGGTGAAAATGTAAGGGGGTTACTTAAACATGACGGTGGAAAAACTCTCCAAGTTATGGTTGATGTATTAAAGGAGTTAGGTTACAAGGTTGCTTATAAGGTACTGAGAGCTCAATACTTGGATGTGCCACAAAAGAGGGAACGCTTAATAATAATTGGGGTTAGAAAAGACCTTAACTTACCCATACTATTTCCGAGAGAAAAAGATTATTTTATATCTTTGGGAGAAGTTCTAAAGGATGTACCAGAATCCGAAGGACAAAAATATCCTGAAAAAAAGAGAAAAATACTGGAGTTAGTACCTCCTGGGGGTTATTGGAGGAACTTGCCTATCGAACTTCAAAAAGAATATATGGGAGCAAGTTTTTATATGGGTGGGGGGAAAACCGGGATGGCTAGAAGGTTATCTTGGAACGAACCCAGCTTAACTCTTACATGCGCCCCCGCTCAAAAGCAGACAGAAAGGTGTCATCCAGAGGAAACAAGACCTCTGAAGTATAGGGAATATGCAAGAATACAAACTTTCCCTGATGACTGGGATTTTGCAGGTTCACTAGCTTCGAAATATAAACAAATAGGAAATGCCGTTCCTGTAAACCTTGGCTACCACATAGGTAAAGCACTAATAGCAATGCTAGACAAAGACCCAAACCGTGAAGATTTTGTTGAGGTTAAGGAACCAGTGACAAGTAAAAACTTAAATATACCGCTTTTTCCAAACTGATTTATGCATATTAACCAAGTAAAAAATGTTGTATCATTTACTTAAAGGTACCTCCTAATCAAAAGAGCCTATATGGCTCTGGTAGTTTGGGGCATAAAAGTAAGACCCCAGCGAAAGCTGAACTATCTAGATAAGGAGGTCAAACTTTTTTGAAGTGATAGTATTCCTTATCGCCTTTCTCAAATATATCAAGCTCTCCCTTGGGTAAAAACTTTTTGATTAAATCGTAACTTCTCAAGTCACCTCTTTCCCACTTCTTAAATACAGCCCAGTTAATGTAATCTGCTATTTGTAAAAAAATACTTGAAGACGACTCGGGAAAAAATATCCGGTATTCTTTTCTAGGATTTTTACTCTTCAACTCCTTTTTCATTGCACCCAAAAAAGCTGCCCTGTTTTTCTTTACGGGTATGTGGTCAACAAATATACAAAGTTTTGAGTATTGGTAACGCTTAAAAACATAATCCAAAAGGCGACAAGACATTTTTGAATAAAAATCGTGTGGAGCCTGTATTGAGGGGTTGGCTTTATTTTTTCTCACGACTATTGAGTGAGCCAGTACATCACCTACTTCTAAACTGGAAATAAGCCCAAAAAACACATCTCTTACAGGCTGCTTATCCTCAGATGCGTGAAATCCCTTGCACAGGCAGTCTTCCAGGTATTCCGTACCCAAATCTAGTAGCTCTTCTCCGCTGAGTATCGAGTATCTCCTTTTTGTTATTTCTTCATTCAACAGCCATGGGGAATGGGTTATAACCGCAGTAAAAGTGTAAAAACGAGAACCGGAGGGGCTAAAGTTGAAGTCCCCGCTTTCATCAATGTATATATGTAGTGGTAGTAACGCCATTTTTTATATCCTGGAGGCATCCGTATTGAGAAGAACCCTACCTACCGGATTGCCTAAAGAAATATCCTTTTGACATTATAACACCGGTCAGTTATACTGTTAAGTAGTTTCACTTAACCTATGAAAGAAGCGAAATATAAAAACAAGTTAAGAAAAGTCAGGGAAGAACAAAAATACACTCTGGAACAGGTGGCTAACGCCATCGGTGTGAGCAAAGTATACCTATCAAACCTGGAAAACGGGTATGAGAAACCCTCCTCTGCAACTCTGGGGAAACTTAGAGAATTCTATAAGTTGAATAAAGATTTTGCTTTCGAGGCAACTGAAACTGCCAACGATTCAAGTTTATCAAGTTCAGATACATCAAAGGAGGTATCAAGTATGCCTGAAGAACAAAAGCAAAAACCTGCGGGACAGACTCAAACGCAAACTTTGCAAATCAAAGTACCAGAAACTCTAAATGTTCTGTACTCTGACTCAGCGTTTGTGACAGCTAGTAGGTTCGGTCTAGTTTTTGACTTTGCCCAAACTGTGGGACCAACAAACCAACAGAATGTTGTAGCTAGGATTGGAATGTCAAAGGAACATGCCGAGTCGCTTATGAGAGTACTCCAGCAAAAAATAGTCGAAATGCAAGCAATGGAAGAAAAATAAAGGGATAGCACTGCTACCCCCTTACTTGTTATAGCTCTATTGTAGCATAAAGGCTCGAATCGCCCCAAAGCTACTCACACCGCCAGGGGCGGTTTCGTATTTACACTAATATAGGAATCAAACTTCGTATAAAAGCAACTATAGGGAGCCATAATAGATTTTCAGGTTCAGAATATCCCACTTTCGTTGTCACATAA
>CAYMCX010000053.1:4790-5456 GCA_964389145.1 uncultured Candidatus Saccharibacteria bacterium | reverse complement strand
CATTTTGTCTCCTAAGCATTATTTGATATACGTGCATAAACATTATATTATGGGATTTTAACGTAAACAAGTGGTAAATATGGTTAATTTCTAAAAAATAGGTTAAAATTGTATTTACCTATTACTTAGGCTCGTAGTTAAACGGCATAACAGCGGTCTCCAAAACCGCGGTTGGGGGTTCGATTCCTCCCGGGCCTGCCAATTCTCACTTTCTGCATATTCTGCTATTAGGTTAAACGGTGTCTTGAGGCTAAATTCAAGCTTTTTATCCTTCAAAATAAGGTTCGTCACGATATATCTTAATAGCTCTCTTTGTAAGGCTGGTCTTGAACTTTCAAATAGCTTTGGAGCAATATTACAAAAATCTAAAAAGTTTTCTATTTCCTGCACATATGCCCTATTTGCGTTCTTATGCTTCACAATTTCGCTATTAACCTCATCAATTTCTAGCTCAATTACCTTTGATTTTGTATCATAGACTTCTTTCCTTACATTCTCTGCTAAATACAGGTCTAGAAGCCTGCTGGATTGCTCTGAAAGGGTCTTGTGACGCCTATTTAGTATCTCTAGGGTTGTTTCATAGTATTCTACCTCCTCACGATTACTACCCCTCATTATTTCTTTAATAGACTTAATCTGTTTAAGACTTAGTGAGGTTGCTTTTAC
>CAYMCX010000053.1:0-4780 GCA_964389145.1 uncultured Candidatus Saccharibacteria bacterium | reverse complement strand
GACATATTTTTGAGAACAATGCCTTGCCCCTTTTGGTTTTGAACAATGGTAATAAGTGTGCCTCTTCTGGATTTCGGCGGTAATCCCCATTCCGCATTCACCGCAAACCATTAAGCCAGTAAAGGCGTGGTCATATTTAATACCGTGCTTTTTCTTTGGATTAAGAACTTCCTGAACCTTATCAAATAAATCCTTGCTGATTATTGGCTCGTGGTTTCCTTGGTGGATTTCTCCCTGCCATTCAAACGAACTATAATAAAAATGTGTATGCAAGATTTTGCCAATCGCTGACTTACCGACTTTTCTACCCTTTCTGCTTCTGAATCCTTCGTCAAATAAAATTTTGCTTATCTGCCTCTCCGTGTATTCTCCAGTTGCACACAATTCAAAGGCTCGTTTTATAGAATGAGCTTTTTCTGTATCAACAAGTGCAAGATGGTTTTCCAATTTGCTATTATAACCAATCGGCGGAATATGAGGGTAAAATCCGTCAGCAACTAAAATGTCGTAACCTTTTTTAACTTCGTCTGAGAGATTGTTTAAGTAGTGTCTTGCAAGAGCGTTTTGAATGTCAAAATGGAGTTTCTGTGCTGACTTAGTATTTTTTCCTAAAATCAAACCTTCCTTAACGCAGTGAATTTCCTTGTCGTAATCGTTTATCAGTTCCTCAACTATAACCCTATCTTTTAGATTACCCCTTAGAAGCCTATCAGTCTTTTCGCATATAAGGTAAGTTATATCAGGATTTTTTTGAAGATAGCTAACCATCTCTAGAAACGATTTGCGGTTGCTATTCTTGGCACTTTCATCAACTTCAAAAGTTTTTACTATTTCTATTTCATTCCTGGAACAATAATCTAAATTTAGTTTCTTTTGAGCTTCAAGAGAAACACCCTCGTCTTTCTGTCTTTTACTAGACACTCTTAACCAATTTAAGCCTTTTTTGGGTTTAGAATTTTCCATAATCATTTACATCTAGCCATAGTTTATTAGATTATTTACCATTGTTCAATACGCTTTTGTTATTACACCGAACAGCTCCTTTTAACTCCTCTAAATAAAACTTCAAATCCATTTTTCCTTCGTTATAGAGTTTGATATTTTTTGCTTTTTCCTTATCTTTTAGAGCCAACGGAATTGCTTTTAAGGATAGGTTGATAAGTATTGCCAAGATATTAGCCGTCTTCGTGCTTATCTGGTTTGCTCTAAGCTCATTTATTACCTGCTCACTTAAATACACTGCGTCCTCGTTTGTTCTCAACAATACAGGCTCTTTATCTGCATAGCTTCGCTTCAAGCTCTTGCCTCCTTTTAGTACAGCTTGCTTATGTTTGGCTTTGTATTTTTCTGAATGAGCAAAACAAAAGTCATCATCATTTACTGCAAAACCTTTACATTCCGTCCCGTCTGTTTTTATAAACTTACAATGTTTCATAGTTATTAGATAAGCTAGTGGGTCTACCCATACAGACAACTGCTTGCAGAGATAGACTCCCCTTCCTAAGGTTTCATCTGTGTGTTTATCCGTTTTCTCTCGGCACACATTAGCTCATTAGCTGTCCCAAACTCATGCGTATCCGCTGAGAAGGGGGGCTCTTCTAATGCGTTAAGAGTATCCCCGCACTTTTTTATCTCCATCTGCTTTTTAGAGACCGTTGTTTCCATAGCTCAATGGTAAGCAGTACCCCAAACAGTAAATTATTTAACCTCGCTTCTATTTATTCCTACGAGGAGTTAATAAATCGGCTACCTTAGCTTTGTGAATAATCTTTTTCTCAAACGCCCTTCTTGTGTAAACTGCCACCTGCCAACTAGAAGTGTGCTTATTGAACTGTTTAATTAGAATAAAACCGTTTACTTCTTTTTCCTGATATGTATTCAAATCATCAAAAAAAGTTAGTAAAAATTGATGTCTAATGTTATTTAGCCAGTTATTATTTTTACATTTATACTTCTCCATATTTTTCCGTTTACTTGTTAGCAAAAATCCTATCTTTTAGTGTTCTAAGTGCGTCAGCATAATCTTTTGCCAACACGCTTAATTCATTTCTCCAAAATAATTCACTTGTCTTGCGACTTAAGTCCCCGCTTTGAAACACAAACCAATAGAAACCAGAACCCCTTTCAAGATTTAGTAATTTCATCTTGCTTGCCACGAGAGCTGAGGCCTCGTAAATATCCTTCGTTTTATACTGCTTGGACACTATTAGCCTCCTTCCTCATTTGTTTCAGAACACGGAAAAATCCAGAAAGATTATGATAAGCTTCCCATGCTTCAGAATTGGAGAATTTTTTCTTTGTTAGAAGTTCAAGCTCTGTTTTAAGTTTCTCTTGAGCAGATTTTTTCGGCTTCATATCCATTTGAAGCCAGTATGAGGTATATTATCTTTTCGCTTGTCCCAACGTTCTTGAAGGTTTTGGTGTCACAGAAATAGATAAAAGTCTTGCCTTCCTGCTAACAACTTTACGAACAGTGGTTGTGCGAATATCACCTGCCATTTCAGCAGAAATTAAAGCATCATTCTTTCCTTTTTCATATTTGCGTAAAATTCTCAAATCCCTAGCGGAAATTCTTTGAGGTCTTAATTCCACCATTCGTTTCTGTCTTTCTTTTACTTCTTCCCATGCCTTTATATACTCAGTCTTAGTTGTCCTCTTAAAAATATGGACTATAATCTTTGACCTCCCAGTAGGAAGGTATTGCTCAAAATTTACTTTGGGTGCGGTTGAAGACTTAGGTGGAATAAGATTGCCCGTCTCTATCGCTTCCCTAAAACTATCTTCCCACGCTTCGGGTAAATTCCCATACATATCCATAAGTTTTGATACTTCGTTTTGCAGCACTCCGACATTTCTGGCATATACAACCGACTTACCATTAACCTTATGGGTTTTGACATTTTTTAGATAAGTCTTTCTGGACTTCTCTAGTTCCCTTTGAAATTTCCTATTATTTATAAAAATAGTCAAAAAATTTTGTTCAGGGGTTTCAACTTTCTTTTTCATATCAATTTCAATCTGACCCTAATATACCACAAGAACTGATGATTTCTACGAGGCTTAACTCTCAAAATTTAGCCACCTAAAAGAAGTTAGAGATTTTTCTTGCTGCAGCGTGTATTCACTGCTCATCTGCGATATTTAATAGTTTATTATAGTCCAATCGCGTTAGCTCCATATTCTGCTTGTTCCTGCGTGAATTTATCATACCTCAATTGTTCAATTAAACTACCGCGCGAAAAAGCTGAATATTCCATATATTGTTTAGCCTTTTTAGCTGATTGTTCATTCCAGTTAGCCCCAGAATTATCTGCACCATAAACTGCATCAGCGTGTGAAAATTGTTCATACTCCAACTGAGCAACTAAACCATCGTGAGAAAAAGCTGTGTAATTCAAATAAGATTTTGCTTTTTTAACTGCATTTTTTTGACTAACCGTCTGACTTGGTGTCGGTGCAACTGTTGGTTTCGCAGTTGGTGGGGTCGTAGGTTTGGCTGTTGGTGTCGTGGTTGACACAGATTTTTCTTCGGTTTTAGTAGGGACTTGACTTTCAGCTTCCTTTGCAGCTTTTTCAGCAATCTCTTTTTCCTCTTTGGCTCTTTCTTCAGCTTCAATTTGGGCTTTCTCGTCCTCAGTTAATTCTCTTGTAACAACAATGTTCACTCTGGCTCTTTTCCAATTACCAGCACTAACCTCAATTTTATTTTCCCCCATTTTTAGCTGATAGATAGTTTCAAAACTACCATTTTCAGTAGAAATTTGTTTACCGTTAATCCAAACTTTTCTATCTACTGGATCATAAACCCCTTTTAAGGCTATTTCGTGAGCCTGCACTGTAATATTCCCCTTAGGCTCGTTTAAAACTAAGTGGGGCTCAATATCCCTAGAATAGGCAATAGCTACCCAAGCAACAAGTATCGTAAACAGTCCACCAACCACAGAACTAGCCACAATTTTTGTTTTTTTAGAAAATTTTGACTTTTTATAAAACCACCAAATAATCAACCCTGGAATAGTTAAGTATGGAATCAAAAAGGTAGCAACCACCAAGCCAAAGGAAATAAGCAATAACTTTCTATCATTTTGTTGTGCCGCCTGAAGATATTTGGCCCGCTCAAAAAAATCAGTTAACCCTCCCGCGGCAAGCAGGTGAAAAGCGGGATTGAGAGAGTCTCTTTTATAAGCTTCACCTACCCGAGCGATCAACAATTTAGACACATCATTTAGATTGATATCCAGGTTGGTTATTTTTACTTCAAGAACGTTTATTTCTTCTTCAAGGGCTTTAATGTCTGTTTCTGTTTTCTCGATCTGTGACAAGGTTAAATAGACTTTGTTGTCTAAATAGGCAATCGTGCTGGCTAAGGTTTTTTGCTGACCCTGACTTTCCTGGATTTTTCCTTCATAGCAGGCGACTTTTTGATCGATAGGTTTGTCGGCACAGTCATCTGTTATTGCCAGAACGACCGAAGTAGCAGCTATCACCAATAGCAAAAAGGCAAGCAGTCTTTTCATAGCTAGTCTTTCAAAAATCGCCGCGTCGCCAGAAAACCGCCCAAAGAACCGATTAACGCGCCAAAAAACAGCTCGCCGCCCAAAACCGCCAGCATAAATAGCACCGGTACCGGGAGTAAAGGAATATCCTGGAGCCACTCGGCCAAAAACGGCGTCGAGTATAAAAGGAGTAAGTAAGACAAGCCCCAGGCAACGAAACTGCCGATCAGCCCGTAAGCGATGCCGGTCAAAATATAGGGCAGGCGGATAAACCAGGAGGTGGC
>CAYMCX010000052.1:0-5811 GCA_964389145.1 uncultured Candidatus Saccharibacteria bacterium | reverse complement strand
CCAAAAAAGTACCATGTATTAAATAAGCAGCAGCGCCTAACAGTATTAGTATTGCTTGCAATGATGCTCGTTTTAGGCCCAATAATCGCTTATTCCTACTACAATTTTGCTATAAACAGGCCCGCGCAAACTCAAAAAGATGTCTCGTTAGAAATTAAAAGCGGTGAAACACTGGGAGAAATTGCAGGAAAGCTAAGGAACTTAAACTTACTAAACTCAGAAATACTTTTTAAATTCTACGTAATAACAAACAGGTTGGATAACAAGATTGAAGCGGGAGTGTATCAAATACCAACAGGCACAACCGTGGTTCAAATGGCAGAGATACTTCAACATGGGACAAACGATCTTGCGGTCACATTCCTTGAAGGTTGGAGGGTAGAAGAGATTGCCCTTCATGCAAACAAAAACCTATCAGATGTGGATTACGAGAGTTTTGCGGCCTTGGCACAAAACTATGAAGGCTACCTTTTTCCGGATACATACTATCTTAACGTAAACACAAGCGAGAAAGATCTACTGGAGATTTTTAGAACAAATTTTGAAGAAAAGACAAAAGACTTACTTACCGATGAAAATTTAGTTAAGGTAGGATTAACAAAGGATCAGGCAGTAATATTCGCATCAATCGTAGAAAGAGAAGTATCTAACGAAACAGACAGGCAGGTAGTAGCAGGAATTTTAATAAAAAGGTGGAAAAACGGTGAATTAATCGGAGCAGACGCAACAACACAATACGCAGTAGCTAAGATCAAAGCCGGATGCGGCGTCCAAACTAGGGATGTTTGCCCATCAGACGATATGGCAGAACAAGTACAATGGTGGCCGAAAGAACTTACTGTAGACGACTTGAACTCCGATAGTCTGTATAACACTAGAAAAAATGCAGGCCTTCCACCAACTCCTATTTCAAACCCGGGATTAGGTGCAATTGAAGCGGTTCTAAACCCCGTATTTTCAGACTACAACTACTATTTAACTGATAACGAAGGCGTTACCCACTATGCAAGGACACTAGAAGAACATTCTGCAAATATCTCACGATATCTCTGAAAGACTTTTTTCCAATAAGCCAGGTGTAACTTTCATCCCGTATTTCGAAGCGTATCTCACATCAATCGTTATTTCTGCTTTAATAACAACTTCAGGGGAATTTAGTTTAACCGACTCCTTTACACTATTTCCTCCTCCAAAATTGTTTTCTAAATCAAAAAGTATACTTTGTTGTGCACAGAGAAGTTGAAACACAGTTTTGTCCGATATAAAAATCGGTAATAACAGACATTCTGCTTTGTTAAAAAAATATGCGCGGGACTCACCCGCCTGTGGGACCACTGCTAATAATTTAAACTTTCTCGTCATAGAAGCCTCATTTAAAACTTATTTGCCAATCATGACGCCAGAACATATAATTCCTTTAAGTTATGTTATCCCTGCTCAAAAAATTACACGATAAAGCCGAAGGAGTAAAAGGCAAAAATTTATTCTTTTTAATTGTCTCCGTATTTGTGGCATTTACCCTCGTAGGAATACTCATTGGATATTTTAGTAATAAATACTTAAATGACGCTGAATTGATGGACGAATTTGGTAATATACTAGATTTCGAAAAGTCAAACCAAAAAGAAAGCATGTTTGAGGGCAAAATAAAGTATGTAGATCCTAATATGTACAAAGCGGATGAAGTAGAACACGTTTTAGTGGACTCCTCTGGAAAGCAAATAATTCTTCTTAAAGCTAAAGACGAAAAACTTGCTGTTGCAGAAAACTTATATGCTAAGTTATATGGTAAAGTAACTAGGTCCGGAGATAACAAATCGGATATTTTGGTAGTAGAAAGGATCTCAATAAGCAATGGTACAAATTGAATTTAAGAATATAACCAAAGAATACGAGAACGGGACAAAGGCTTTAGATAAGGTCAATTTTAATGTTTCTAACGGTGAATTCGTCTTTATAATAGGCCCCAGCGGTGCCGGGAAATCAACCTTAGTCAAAATGCTAATTAGAGAGGAGCTGCCAACCGAAGGCTCAATACTTGTAGATGGCGAAGAAATTAACTCTATCCCACAAAACGAAATTTATAGATTAAGAAGAAAGATAGGAGTTGTATTCCAAGACTTTAAATTACTAAACTCAAAAAATGTTTACGACAACGTTGCCGTTGCACTAGAAGTTGTGGATGCTCCAAAAGAAGTTATCGCAAATGTTGTTCCTAATGTACTTGGAATGGTTGGGCTAACAAAGAAAATGTACAGCATGCCTAAACAATTATCAGGCGGTGAGAAACAAAGGGTTTCAATTGCTAGAGCCTTGGCGCATGAGCCTGATGTTCTAATTGCAGATGAACCAACTGGAATGATCGATCCAAAATCTTCAGAAGAAGTGATAGACATTCTAGAAAAAATAAACTCGTTAGGAACTACCGTTCTTATGGCAACGCATAACCACGATATAGTTAATAGGCTTAAGAGAAGGGTTTTAAAAATAGAAAACGGGCTTCTTGCCTCAGATAAAAAAGGAGGATCTTACAGTGAATAAAACTTGGGAACACCTTTTAATTAATATAAAGAAAGAAAAATTGTTAAGTCTATCCAATATTTTTGTGATTGGGGTTACGTTTTTTTTGCTAGGAGTTTTTATTCACATCATCTTTTACTCTCAAACAGCGCTAAAAATGCTTGAGCAGCAAGCCCAGGTTACAGTTTTTTTCAAGGATGAGTTCACGGAACAAAAAATACTGGAGCTTAAAGATAAATTATCCGCAGATCCACGAATTGCTGAAGCAAAGTACGTTTCTAAAGAAGAAGCATTCAAAATTTTTACAGACATAAATAGAAGCGAGCCAATTCTTCTTGAATCCATCTCAGCAAACATTCTTCCGGCAAGTTTAGAGATAAAAACAAAACAAATTGCATTCCTTAATGAGATTTCATCAGAATTTACCAACATGGAAGGTGTTGAGGAAGTCAAATTCTTTAAGGACGTCGTAGATAAATTTAAATATTGGAGTTCAATTGTGTATGTAGCGGGCGCCGTACTGTTGTTCGTCTTCTTTATGATCTCCTACTCAATTATTATTGCGACACTTAGAACAACAATTCATTCTAAAGGAACTGAACTAGAAATACTAAAACTTGTTGGGGCTTCTGATCAATATGTGAAAAATCCCCTTATAATGCAGGGTGTGTTTTTTGGAGGAGTTGCAGCCATAATCGCCGCAATTATGCTAACACTTGTGACGTTGCCTTTAAATCTTGGCATTTTTAGCAGAGGGATGACCCTATCAATTGTCGGGGGCATCACCATTAGCCACTGGCTATTCTCCGCAATTGTGTTCGTACTCATTGTAATCTCGGGAATCGGCCTTGGGTACATAGGCAGTACTACTGCAGTAAAACGATATTTAAAGTATTAGAATTTAAGTCTTAATGAATGAAATCAAAACTACTTCTCATTGTATCGTTAATAGCACTATCTTTTTTTGCCTTTAAACCACTTTCAGATGTTTACGCTAAAACTAAATGTGTTCCATTAGATGAGGTAGAAGACAAAGACCAACTACCCGAAATAATCGAGGCCTGTGAACAAAAAACCGAGGAGCTCGCAGCAGAAAAGCAATCGCTGTCTAAAGAAATTGAAACTGCGAACAACCAGATAAATCTTACTGAGCTAAGAATCCAAAACTCCCTTAGTCAGTTGGCGGCCAAAGAGAGCGAGATTCAAAAACTATCAGGCGATATTGAAAACCTTAAAACCAGAATATTAAAACTCGGAGACTCAATAAAATTTCAAGAAAACGTGCTGCGGGAAAGAATGCGTTCGAGGTATATGTCTCTGGAAACGTCGCCACTTATCGTAATTTTTGGATCAGATACTTTGGACAAACTAATCCAGAAAACAGAGTACCTGAAAATAATGGAATTGCAGGACCACAAGTTACTTGTTCAAATGAATGAGACAAAAAATGCTTACAATGTTCAAAAAGATTTATTTGTAGATCAAAAGGAAAAAGAGGAAAAACTAAAGGCCCAAATACAAGCGGAGAAGTCCAATCTAGAAGCTTATAAATCGCAGCTGTCCGATCAAAAAGCGCAAAAACAAAAATTGCTTGAAGAGACACAAAGTGATGAGAAAAAGTATCAAGAAAGGCTGAGCCAAGCCAGAGCAGAATTACTGGCAATAGAGGGCGTTGTTGCCTCCATAAACTTTAAAAACGGAGAAAAAGTTGAGAAGGGGGAGGCAATAGCGGTCATGGGAAATTCCGGAGCCCCCGACTGTTCTACAGGACCCCATCTACACTTTGAAGTTCGAAGAAGTGGCCAACTTGTAAACGCAGAGAATTATCTTAAATCAAAGGAGGTTTTTGTATATGATTATTCCGATGGCTATAAGAATATTGGCAAAGGTGACTGGAGCTGGCCCATGAAATCTCCAATAATAAATCAACGCTACGGAGACACCCCATGGTCTTGGAGATACTCGGGTGGAGTACATACGGGTATAGACATGGAATCTTCGGATACGCTAATCTACGCACCGGAAGACGGCACTTTAATTAAATCTACTCAAGGATGTTACAACAGCACAATAAAGTACGCTGCAATAGATCACGGAGATGGGATCGTAAGTTACTACCTGCACATTAAGTAGTATCCAACCCAATCAGAATAAACCGGATTGCATATTAGTATCCCTCGGAATATCTTACCCATATGCATCACACATTACTCCTCAAATCTTTCTTCATTTCTTGTATGTTTGTAACCTTTTCTCCTTTCCCACGGCTGAGTGCTTCCTCAGATCTGTGTCTAGACATTATTCCAAAAACCAGTGTTTTATCCCAAAGTGGAAAATTATTACTAACAATTGAGCATCCCAACAAAAACATCTACATCAAGCCACGCGCTGAATACGGTTTACCAAACTTTATCGGTACCAATCAAGGCTGGTCGGAAACCACTGAGTCGGTGCCAATGACTCTATACAACCTAGACACTAACAAAACACAAGTATGGTTCCTGCTCCAAAACACTAAAACAGGAAAAGTATACGAAACCAGCAAAATAACTGTCTATTCAAGAAACCAACTTGAGAAATACCGGCAAAACCTCAACCAAAATATAAAAAGCGTGAGCAGAAATAGAGTGTTAAAATAGCAGAATGAGTACGATCAAAAAGTGGCTCCCAGCGGTTATAATGATGGCAATTATCTTTCTTCTGTCGTCTATCCCTGGTAAATCCATAACACAAGCCGGTTTAGGATACGATCCTTATCAAATTTCGGGTCACTTCGTGTTTTTCTTTATTTTGTACCTAACCTTTTACAGAGCAACCAAAAGTATTTTACTTTCCCTCTTACTCACAGTTATCTATGCAGTAGCAGACGAACTGCACCAGCTGTATACTCCCGGAAGATCGTCTAGCATGAAGGATATTATTACAGACACACTCGCAGGAGTTGTTGCAGGAGGAATTTTATGGAGTTCTTATCAAAGACTGCCGAAAATACTAAAGAAATTGCTAAAAGCATAGCTAATAAACTCAAACCGGGGGCTGTGTTAGCCCTGTACGGAGACTTAGGCAGTGGAAAGACTACTTTCACCAGGTATTTGGCTGAAGCCCTGGAAATACCCGCACGGGTTCAAAGTCCTACGTTTGTTATTGCAAGAAAGTATCACGGAGGAATCGGAAAAATAAAATCATTAAACCATATAGATTTGTACAGACTTTCAGACCCCGCCGAAGTAGAGGAAATAGGAATACCGGAAATAATAAAGGAACAAAATTCCGCAACAGTAATTGAGTGGC
>CAYMCX010000051.1:0-5860 GCA_964389145.1 uncultured Candidatus Saccharibacteria bacterium | reverse complement strand
TTTATTTAGGAATATAAACATGGCTACCATATCGATAACGGATGTAATTGTGTATGAAAGCGCAACTGCCCATACTCCAAATCCCATTACATTTATAAAAAACAACGACAATAAGATGTTAATAAAGAGAGTGGCGAAGCTAACAATTACGGGAGTCTTTGTGTCCTTTAGTGCGTAAAAGGCTCTGGTTAATAAATACACAGAGCTTTGCGCAAAAATAGAGAGACTGAAAAATGCCAGCGCATATGAAGTTTTAACCGTAGCTTCCCATGGAAAGTTCGAAACGCCGTAGACAATTCTTACTACCGGAACTTTTAGTACCAGCAAGATGACACTCGCAGGAATAACTAGAAATAGCATTTGGTGAAGTGACGTGATAAAGGTTTTTTTGAAATTATCCTTATTTTCTTCTTGAGCTTGTCCGGCAAGTGTTGGTAATGCTGCTGAGGCAATTGAAACTCCGAACAAGTTAACCGGGAAGTACTCAAGCTGTGTTGCAAACTTTAAAAATACTACTGAAGGTGCTGAGATTAGTATAGCGAGAGAGTTGTTTACTGTTGAGATGGCGCTAGCTATAAACACACTTAATAGTCGAGGGGGGATTAAAGACAGTATTTCTCTTATACCTTTGTCCCTAAGATTCATTGAAAATGAAAAGGTGAATCCGGTATTCTTAAGTATTGGTATCTGAATGAGGAAGTGAAGAAAAGCTCCTATCACAACTCCATACGCCGGCCCATAAATTCCATAAGGTTTTGACAAAAACAAAGTTCCCAAAATCATTCCCAGGCTATATAAAATCGGGGCGATTGCAGGAACTATGAAATATTTAAACGATTGGAGAATGCAGGTTAAGAAACTTCCCAAGACTAGAATAAATTGGGCGGCTAGCATTATTCTCATCAGATTAGAGCCTAGTAGTATTTGCGCCTCCGTAAATTTACCTACCGAAAGCATTGTTATTATTTGAGGTGAGAAGGCAAACATTATCCCCCCTAGAATCACAAAGAAAAGCAGACTGCTATTTATCATTGAAGCTGCAGTTTCCCACGCTTTTTTAGGGTTTTTCTTGTGTTCTTGGGTGAAAACCGGGATAAAAACTGTGGAAAGGGCCCCAATAACAAGTACCGAATAGATTAAATTAGGGATTCTATCGGCGGTGTAAAAGATGGCCAATTCCTCAGAAACACCAAAATTGGAGGTAAGGACGCGCCCTTTAATAAATCCGAGCACTGCGTTTGCCGCAGCAGCAGCCGCTAATACGAAGGCGGCTGATAGTACGGTATTTTGTGTTTTTAAAAGACTAGACTTGACCATTCCGCTCTGTATGTTATCATACGCCAAGCGTATGGCGAATACTAAATCGGCCCAAAAGGCCATCAGACAATCAAAGAAAAAGCAACTAAACAACCTTTCTTGGAAGAGAAGAATTAAGGGTATCGCCAAAACTCTTAAAGAAACTTTGGAGACTAAGAATCCCGATACTGGTATACTTAATAAAGAATTTACGGCTTTGCAGAAGAATTTGGATAAGGCTGCAAAGAATAAGGTTATTCATAGAAACAAAGCCGCCAGATTAAAATCAAGATATGCCAAACGAATCTCTGCCCAATCTACCAAATCAGGAACTAAGTCAAAGTAGTCCTCAAGACAATTCTCAAACCATTCCGCCAAAAGACCCAAAATCAAACCTTAATTTATTAGATCCAATTGAATATAATCCTCAAAAAATCATAACCGTTTATCAAAGGAGTTTGGTTTATCTTAAAATTGCCGCTGTTGTGATTCCCTTAGTTTTTCTTGTAACAGCTGTAGTTGTGAATTTTCAACAGCGTGGTGTAGACAATCTAAAAACAGAAAAGCAGGATTTTGAAGATGATTTAGAAATCTACGGGAATTTGGGAGAAGATCTCCTTAGAGTAAATCACAAAATTCAACTACTAAAGGCCTCAAAGTCTGTTCCGGACTTTGAAGAGCCTATTAGAAAAATTATTACTCTAACGCCAAGTTCGATGAACCTATCTTACATATCAATCGAGCAGGGAATTTCCAGTATTCAGGTGAGCTCTCAATCACCCTTAGACTTTGCCATTCTTACAAACATCTTTTTTAACGAAGGTTTAGTGCAGGAGATCGTTTTAAAAACGGCTGAATACGATGTAGCAACAAGTCGTTATATTGTTGGTTTGGATTTAAATCTCAAATGAAAAAACAGTTAATCGAAAAATTCAGGCAATTTGAAGACCCAAAAATATCAGTAAAGTTTTTCTCTATACTGGTGGGGGCTGAAGTTATTCTTTTCGGTTTTGTTGGAATTCGTAATAATATCAACAAATATATCAGCCTGCATAATGAATCAACCACTTTAGGCGCAGAGGTTAAAAATCTTCAAAACAAAAAATATTTCCTTGTGGATCAGGACTCTTTGATACGCTCCGAGAAAGATTTATTTTCTAAACTGGATCAGTCTATCCCGCTTACGCCGTCTCTGCATACTTTTTTGGCAGAATTGGTGATGGCGTGTTCGGAAAACGGATTTGATATTGTTTCTCTAAGGCCTAATGTCGTAGCTGGTGCCCGGGCAGATGGTAGCGAGGCGGCTCCGGATGAACTGTCAGTTTCTTTAGAGCTTCGGGGTAATGTTACAAACACTTATAAGTTGGTAGGGCTTATGCGAGATTTTACTAGAAAAACTGTCGTTGATAAGATTGTAATAAACATACCTGACAGCGGCGGAAGTGTTGATATGGAGCTAAGAATCTTTTATGTATCTAGTATCCCTCTTGACTTTCCAGAAGGTAAAGATGCTACAATAGATATAGGATTTCTCAGAGGAGAAATGGAACCTGCTCATGAACGCAACTGACCAAGCAAAAAATGGATTTAAAACATTTATAATTACCTTAGCGATCTCGCTATTCCTATTTAGTATTATTTACTATGTCGCAACAGATATTTCCCAACCCGTTAGCATTGAAAGTACTGATGAGCTTGATAAGCCTATTAGTAGGAACACAGATAATAAGGACACAGTCAAAGACGAGGACAGCTTTTTAGCTTCAGCAGAAACAGCGGGTACGGCGAGTGTTTTTGAGGATTTAGCAAATCAAAAACTTGATGTACCACAGAAAACTGTCTTGGGTGGAGCAGATACCAGAGAATCTACTCAAAGTACAGTTCCTGCAACAGGAGTTTTGGGAGTAACTTACGCATTTACTTTGTCTATTAGTGCTATTGCTTTTGGAACTTACTTTTTGGTAATTGAACCCAGAAGAAGAGCGTTAGCCCGTTTTGAGCGTAGAGTAACAAACGATTTAAATTAATTAACTTTCACCGCATTCACCAACATTCTCTTTGTTTTTAGACCTGCAGGCCAGCACGTCATTAGAGTTATTGTAGATTCGTTAAGATAGGCGGGTTTTAATGTAGCTTTTGGATCAACTATGTCGGGAGACACAACACTTTTACCCTCTACTTTATATCTGTATTCAACTTGATTGTAACTAATTAATATCTCATCGCCTGCTTCTAGATTTCCCAAAGTAGAAAAAATACTTTTGTAGTTTCTGGGATTATAAAACACAGGCAACACTGAGTGGCCGTAGATAAACGTAGTTCCAGTTTCGCCTGGCAGCGCGGTTCCTGCGTAGTGACCTAGAGACTTATCCGGATTTAACGTGGGTGAGTTTGTTTCGACCTTCGCTTCGGATATTTTTAATTTTGGTATTGAGATATAAAAATACTGAGGCACGTTTGGGCCACGTTTGGTATTTAGCACGGAATTTTCGTCAAGCTCACTAAACTCAAATTCTTTATACCCGCTTACAGCTCCTGCCAAGCTATCTGCTAGTGGTTTTGCAACCTCGTCCTGTGTTCCAAAAACGTAGATGGGTAGAACTATTTGGGTAGCAAATGTCATTACCCCTAAAGAGATTAGAATAGTTGAAGCAAGACGGGTTCTGGTGAAAAATCCCCAGTTAACCTGTTTGTTGAATGTATCAAAAGACTCGTCTTTAATATATTTATAAGGCATTAGTTTGGGCTTCCAGAAGTTTTTCTACGGCAAACGGTATGAAAACTTCCGTGGAAATTCCTCCGGTCTTAACTGCTTTGTCTATATCATACATTTCTTTTATGACTTTTTTAAAACCTTCTTCCCCAAACTTTCGGTGGTTTTTTCTTACTCCGTACAGAATCATGGAGAACATATAAAAAGGATCCTGATCCTCTATTGTAAGTTTTTGAAGTTCTTTGTAGGTGGAATTTCTGTTCGCGTTAAATAGGGAATCTATAAACTTAAAAATATTTGAAGTAGGTTTCCTTTCGTTTAGAACTACTTTGAGATTAAGTTCCGCAGATTTTTTAATAAAAGGACTTGAGGCCGGTAAGTTTCTTGCCGCTAAGATTATTAAAGTACTTTCCGGTGGGATTTTTTTTAGAGGTTCTATGTAGTCATCCAGATTTTTTCTACCTGCCAAAGAAATATCAAGAACTACAAAAGGAGGAGTGCCAAAAATATCAAAGGAACTGCACGACACTAAAAGCTGTTCCGGCGGCGTGTCTGCTACAGACAGCTCAATTCGGTTTGGAACGCCTAATTTTTTCTGTTGATTAAGAATAATATTACGAGATTGAGAAAGATTTTCACCGTGGACTAAATAAATCATGGCTCCTCTTAATTTTGACCGAAGAGATATCTTTTAACGTAGGCGTGGATTTGGGAGAAGTCTCCTGCTCTTGGAATAAGCACCCACTGACCCCCGTACAGGTTTGTGTCTGTAGGAGCGTATAAAAGGCCGCCAACTTCTGCGGAACTTCTGTCGTCTAGTACGATTGATCTGACATTACTAAAGTCCACTTGCTGTGAAAGAGAAAAGAAGCTTTGTGCTTCGGACAGGCCAATATTTGTATCCACGTTCTCGGCGTAGCTATCGTAAAGGTCCTTTAGTTTGGTAGGGTTGGCTAAGGTTTTGAGTGAGAGAGCCTTGCTCTTAACCGCCAGAATCACTTGCTGTTGTCTTTTTGCACGTGCGAAGTCAGTCCCTTCGTCATTATTTCCATGGCGTGACCTGGCGTATTTTAGGGCTGTTTCTCCATCCATTTTCTGCATTCCGGCTTCAAATTTTAGATGTTCGTATCTGCATGAACAAATATCAACCGGACAGACAGAGCCAGCTTCATCTATTTCTTCTTGTGGTTTTCCGCAGGTGTCATTTTCTCTACCTTCGATCGGATAGTAGAAATCTTCAAAAGCGGTTTTCACGTCAACATCTATTCCTTCCAAAATATTAATAGTGTCCTTAAAGATATTGAAATCTACAACTGCGTAATAATGAATGGGTATCCCAAGGGTATCCTCAACTGCCTGCGCCGTATCTGTAGCGCCTCCGTAATAGTACAGAGCGTTTATTTTCTGTGAGCCGCTCTTTGTACTTTTCACCCATAAATCTCTGGGAAGGGATATTAGTACAACGTCGCCTTCAATTTTCCCAAGCGATATAACCACTAGGGTGTCTGTAAGTATGGACTGAACATTACCTGTGGTCCTTCTATCCATGCCTAAGATTAGGATATTAGTTCTACCGTCTTCTTCTTTTAAGTTGGATGCAGCTACTGTGGAAACAATAGAAACTGGGTCAAAGGCGGACTTCGATTTGCTTGCAAAATAAAAAGCTCCACCTATTAGGATTATCAATAAAAATACAAACACAGTCCTGCGTAAAAAAGAGCCCTTCTTTTCCTGTTTGGGCATAAGTTCCGGTTTTTGGTTTTTAAGATTTACATATTTCATAGAAATGCTCCGGGTCCAGGCTTGCGTTGCCTACTAAGACGCCGTCTAACCCAACTATATTAGCTAACT
>CAYMCX010000050.1:0-5893 GCA_964389145.1 uncultured Candidatus Saccharibacteria bacterium | reverse complement strand
TTGGCGTGAATGGGGACCTGGCAATTGGGCTGATGACCACAGCCAAATCACATAGAGGAAGTAACGCGCCTATTGGGCAACAGGACGTTGATACTATAGAACAAACCATATTTGAAAACGCGCAGGTTTCAGCTAGAAATGAAATACTGGAAAATACCGGAAACACAGACACGGATATAGAGTTGGTAACATCATCCACCGTATATACAAAAGTAAATAATCGCGTTGTGGTAAGCCCACTGGCGGTGGAAGCAGAAACGATGGAAGTGGCTAAATTTACAGCCTTTACACCCACCTATCACGTTAAAACCTTACAAAAACTCTCTAAAAAACTTGGTTTAAATATTTTGGCAATCGGTTCCGAAATGTTCTCTTTAGTAAGAGCCTTAAGAAACGGACCGGATTATTTAATTATTGATATTGAGAGCGATTTTACAGAGGTAGCCGTGATTTTTGGCAACGGAATAGTAGCAACAAAATGCCTGCATATAGGAACTCAACATTTTACAAAGGAAATTGCACAAAAAATGGGCATTACAATGGCCGAAGCAGAAAAGATGAAGAACAGCTATATTTACAACAAGTTAGCCCAAAGCGAAAGCGGACTTGTGCACACGTGCCTTGAAGACACCTTGGGGATTTGGCTCAACGGTATTCAGTTACTCTTCTCAGAATTTAGCGGAGTCAAAACTTTTGCCTCTAAAATTTACATGGTCGGAGCAGGTTCAAAAATCCCCGACATACACGAGTTTGTAGAAAAAGAGCCGTGGACGAGAACAATCCCTTTTAGGGCCCCTCCGGAATTTTCTAAAGTAAAATTAGAAGACTTGCCTCAGATTGTGGATTCCACCGGAGAAGCGGATCTTGCGGAATACTTAGTAACAGCAAGCTTAGCATCAATTTATTTGGAGATGTTCAAAAATGACTAAAAAGGAGTTTTATGACTAAGATAGAGCTTGAGATACACGATGATGTAATTTCTACCTTATATAAAATACGTGACATAAACGATACAGGGATAGAGTTAGATATTCCGGAAGGATCTGTGCTTTTCGAAAACGTACTAAATCTTAAACTTTTGGAAAAAGAAGCGGATGAAATGGGAAAGGTCTTGCATTTTAAAACTTATGATGAGGCCGGACTAAACTTGATAACAGCAATAAATGATGAAGGATCTACCACCTCATCAGAAGACGGGGGAATTATAGAATATAGGGAGAATACCTCCTCAATTGGGACAAACAGCCCAAGCAGGGTTCCTATGGCATTGCCGAGAGTTTCTCTACCAAAAATTTCTATTCCCAGCATACAAATTCCCAATATAAGAGGAAAAGGCCTTTATGTTGTAATCGCAACTATCTTGTTACTGGTTATTGGCGGCGGAGTTGTTTTTGCATCCAATGCACCTAAAGCCCAAGTTAAAATAATTGTTTCGCCACAAACATTAACAAAAAGTGTTCCGGTTAAGGTTAAAAACGGAGCCACAACAAGTAATGGAACCAAATTGCTAAGAGGTTTTAACATAGACGTAGAAACAACAGAAACACAAAGCATTCCTACTACAGGAGAAAAAACGATTGGGGAAAAAGCGGAGGGAGAGGTAAAAATATTTAACTTTACCTCCACAGACACAGAACTTAAAAAAGGAACCGAACTTGAGTATAAAGACTATAAATTTGTTTTAAAAGAAGGGGTAACAGTATCCGCGCAAACAGTTGATACAACTACCACACCTCCTACCTCTACACCAGGTACAGTTGAAGCTAAAGTAACGGCTTTTGATATCGGAGAAAACTACAACATTTCTAAAGATAAAAGTCTGGATGTGGGTGACTATAAAACCTCTGAAATTGTTGCTACATCCACAGCCGATTTCAAAGGGGGAGAAAGCAAGAAAGTTAAGGTGGTAGCACCGGCGGACATCACAAGTCTTTCTTCTAAAGTATTAACTGCAAATCAGGAGAACGGTCAAAAAGCACTCACAGGAAAACTGGGTAAGAACCAAAAGTTAATAAACGGATCTACAAAAACAACACTTATTACCGAAACATACACCGCAAAGGACGGGGAAGAAAAGGACGAGCTGGAGCTTACCCAAACCATAAAAACTTACGGACTTGTTTACGCCACAGACGAAATGGACAGCCTGATGAACGAACTAATAAAAACCATGGTACCCGAGGGTTACGTTTTATCAACCGAAGATAGAAAAATTGAGGCGGAGGTTTTAGGAAATTCAGACACCTCAATACTTAACTCGGAAGAAGCAGACTTACAGGTGACATTAAAAACTTTCGTTATTCCTGAAATAAAAGAAGATCAAGTTAAAAAGGACCTGGCAGGAAAATCCCCTGCAGAGGCGGAGAAAGTTCTTGGTGGTATTAGAAACATCAAAACGTACAGTCTCGATATAAACCCAAGTATCCCCTTTATGAAGAAAGTTCCTAACAACCTTGAAAGAATAAGCGTAGAGATTGAGACGGAGAAATAAAACAATGACGCTCTCAAAAAAACACGAGCAGGAACAAATACTTTTAGGCATAGACTTTGGGGAAGCCAATATTGGCCTCGCGTTTGGAAGAAACGAATTGGTATCCCCTATTAAAACCTTATCTGCAAAGGACATGGAAACAGCAATAAACGAAATTGTTAACACGGCAGTGCATAATAAAGTTTCAAAAATTATCATGGGACTTCCATTAAGCTTTGATAAGAAAGAAACTTCGGAGTCCGTAAAAGTTAGACGGTTCGCAAAGCTATTAAAGGTTCGCATAAAAAGACCTGTTGTCCTCGTGGATGAGTATGGAACGAGTCTGGAATCCATGGAAGAAAGCATCAATCAAGGAATTCCACAAAAAAGCAGGAGAAAAATTGACCACATGTCGGCAGCCTTAATTCTTAGTAGCTACTACCAAACCGCAAACTCTAACCAAAATAAAACAGAAGTATAAAAGTCTCTCCGTTAAATTGTGATAACATAAATATATGTACAAAAGGTTCCTATCAGGTAAAAAAGCTGTTTTGTTTGATCTAGACGGAACTATTGCTGATACAAAACCATACTACATGAAGGCCTATGCAAACGTGTTAAAACCCTACGATTTAGAATGGGTTGACGTTTACTCCTTCCCCGCCGGAGTTCCTACAGCAATGGAATGCCACTATTTATATGAAAAATACCACGACCGTCTAAAAGGAAAGACCACAGCAACAGAACTAACCAAAAGTGTCGAAAAAGAATACATACAATTAACAATGTCCTCAGAAATTGATGTCTTGGACGGGTTTTGGCAGCTGGCGTATTTCCTAAAAGAAGACAAAAAATTAAAGATAGGTCTAACAACAAACACCCCAAGGTATATTGCAGAGAAAGTGATGGAGAAATTGGAAATAGCCACAATTTTTGATGTTGTAATAACAGGAGATGAAGTAAAAAATACCAAACCACACCCGGAAATGTATTTAAAAGCTGCAAAAAAGCTAGATATTAAACCCGAGGAAGCACTGGTGTTTGAAGATTCCATCGCCGGATCGCAGGCTGTCGAGGCTGCAGGCATGAGCCTAATTGTAATCTGGAACGGACACCAAAATAAATTTAACTACCCCCGAATAACAAAACTGTTCATACCAAACTTTGATGGATTGCATCTTGCATTCCAAACAACACCTGAAGAAGAGGTTAAGAGATTGGCTGAAAGTATTATTGCAGAAAAACAAGAAGCCGAGAAAAAAGGACAAAACAAGCCAGTAGAAGAAGAATAAACACAGCACGATGCAATTTGTATTGCTTAACACTGTGGATAACTCGTGATAGATTTTAGTCAACCTGCACCACTGCCCCATAAATAGCCGTAAATAAATATGTCCAACCAAGAGCCTACTGATACAAACGCAAAAGCACTCTGGAAAAAAGTTCTCGGAGAACTCCAGGTAGAGCTGTCGGAATTTGTATATAAGACATGGGTATCAAGAGCAACAGCAGAACATCTCACTGAGAACTCCATTCAAATAGTAAGCCCAAGTAAGCATATTAAAGACCAGCTTGCGGGAAAATACTTTCCGATAATAAAAGAAAGCATAGACCGCCTCGGAAAAGGATCCTTTAACATCACCTTCATAATTAAGGAAGAGGAAAAGGACGCGTCAGCACCGGGACCTTTATTTGAGGAAGAACCAAAGCAAAAAGAAGTGGAAGTAATTACAGAAAAGGACATCGTGCGGGCGGGAATGTCCCCAAAATATACTTTTGATAACTACATAATGGGAACAAACAATCAGGTGGCGTTTGCCATTGCAAATGCGGTCGCTAACAGTCCTGGGACGGTGTACAATCCATTTTTTCTCTATTCTGGGGTAGGATTAGGTAAGACACATTTAATGCAGGCTACGGGCAACAAAATATTAAGACAAAATCCGGGGCTAAAAGTTATCTACTGTACAGGAGAATCTTTCACAAACGAGCTAATCGAAAACTTACAAAAAGGAAAACGAAACGGTAAATACACCTCAAATGAGTTTAGAGACAAGTTTAGAAAAGCAGACATTCTATTAATCGACGATATTCAGTTTATTGCGGGGAAAGAAGCGACACAGGAGGAGTTTTTCCATACATTTGATGCCCTGCTTCGTACGCAAAAACAGATAATTATCACGTCAGATCGCCCACCAAAAGACTTTAATAATATCGAAGACCGAATTAAATCCAGGTTTGGAAGCGGAATTATTGCAGACATTCAACCTCCTGATGTGGAAATGAGAAACGCAATACTTCGCAAAAGAAGAGACGCCAAAGGGGATCCTGTAACTAACGAGGTAATAAATTTTATAGCAGAGCGAGTTAGCTCCAACGTTAGAGAACTGGAAGGAGCTTACATGCAAGTTATAGCATCGTGCCAAACACAGGGAATGGAGATAAGTGTGCAAAACGCGGCGAGGGTCCTTGGGCAAACAGTAGCTGAAGCACCAACAAAACCGCTAAATGTTAATCAAATACTAAAAGCGGTATGTAATTACTATTCGGTAAAAGCGTCCGATGTTAAGGGCAAAAGACGTACAAAGGATCGGGTGGTTCCCAGGCAAGTAACAATGTACTTAATAAAGGAGATGACAGGAACCCCTCTTATGACAATAGGAGAGTTTTTAGGAGGTAGAGATCATACAACGATAATTCACGGAGTGGGAAAAGTAGAAAACGAAATACATGAAATGGGAAAGATAAGGCAGGACGTACTAAACGTAAAACAAATGATTCAAATCGAGACAATGTCCTATAGGAAATAATGTGTATAACTTAGTATTTACCTATGAGATGTGTGCACAACACACACTACTTGTGCACAAGGTTATCCACAAGGTTTTATAAGATATCAACAGTAAGAGGAGAACCTGCATCACGTAATTTTGAGGCAAGAACGTAAAAGGGTGGCGTAACAAACACATAAAACGTTTATAAACAAACGCTCCCCTGATAAAATGAAGCGAGTACAATGTAAACAGTAGTAGTCCACATATCAACAGGTACTATTAAAACTACTACTGTATTTATATATAAAATTAAGATGGCAGGGATTGTGTACAAGAATGTTGCTAATTGCTTCTTTGATATCTAAAACACTCTCAATAATTGTAAAACTGTTAAAGAAGGGTACAGGCTCTTCTCTTCCTGGACTTTATACTCTGAAACTTTTCCCTGGTGTGCTTTCAAAGGTTACCTACCCTAAAGGCGTTATCTTGGTTTCAGGTACGAACGGTAAAACAACTACTTCCAAGATTATTACTCACTTACTCAGGGAGTCGGGGCTTACGGTTGTTCACAACGCGTCCGGTGCAAATCTTGTTCGGGGGATAGTTTCCACCTTCTTATCGAATACAACTTTATTGGGGAAGCCTAAAG
>CAYMCX010000049.1:0-5897 GCA_964389145.1 uncultured Candidatus Saccharibacteria bacterium | reverse complement strand
TGGACGGCGGAGGTATGGGTGGAATGGGCGGCATGGGTGGAATGGGAATGGGCGGCATGGACGGAGGCTTCTAAGAACGCTTATATAAATAGATTGTAAAAGTAGTGAAGGTCCCCCTGGTAAAAATGGGGGACCTTCTTTTGTACTAATCTCTCGCTACTATAAAGACTCGGTACAGGTTCTTTTGCACTTCCGGTTGGATGTACAGTGTTGTGTTTGGTTTTAACGTTCGGTTTCTTTGCGATTCCACATCATACCTGTGAAAAACCATCGAACGTTGTGGCAACATCAAACTTGTTGGCTGTTCTTGGCCGTGGTATACAAGTACATCTCCGGTGCCTAACCAAACTTTTACTTCTCTTTCAAGTTTGGGGTCCCAGTGTGCGAGCAGGTACATTTCGGTTACTTTAAGCCGACGTCCTTTCGAAAAATCAGTTTGTCTCACCATCTCCTTCTCCTTCTATCTATAATATTTTTTTACCATTACTGATTTACGGGGATAATATAGCAGGTGGCGGTTAGAATAGAAAGTTACCTATAATGCTGATGAGAAGAAATTAAGCTTTCGTATTTATCCAATATTTTTCCGGTCCAGTCGTCACGATTAAAATGGATAAGATTTTTTTGAGCGATTTCTGTTGTCATCTTCTTTTTCATGTATGAAATCTGAATTTTTCGACAAGCATTTTCCAAAAAATTTATAAAGTTACTGGCCGTTGTTTCCTTCCTTTTTCTAACAGCAAAATTTATATGAAAGTGTTTGAAATGTTCAAAGATCCATTGATTTGCTTTTATAAATTTAAAATATGTTTCATGGCGGTTTATGATTGGATGCATCATTACAATTTCATGAGCTACAAGTAGATTTCTTTTATCTTTTGGCCAGTTCATACTTCCTTCGTCTACAAAAAGATTTGGACAAACCTTGCCGACCGGATCTTTGTCCGTACGGTATTTTCCTAACGTCTTTAGAATAAGTACAGTAAATAGTCTCGTAAGCCAAACCCTATTTTTTGCCGATACAATAAAGAGATCAATATCAGCTTTCTCATCAGCTCCAAAAGCAGCTACAGCTCCGGTTACTGCTGCCATTTTTATCCAGGGAATGAGGCCTAGGGGTTTTGCAAGCTCTTTAGCCGTTTTCATTAGGCCCAAGGATTGATTTCTCCTTTTGTACCAGTCGATGGGCTTGTATCCTGAAACATAGTAAAGTTTATCCTTTGATTTCACCTCACCCTTTTTTATCAAACTTCTAAGCTCGTCAGAAAAGTACTTTTCTTTAAAAAGCCTTGGCGTTACTAACATTGTCTTTAGTTGATACTCAGTTAAGGGGTACTTAAAAACAGATCTGTAAGCTAAGGTATTTTTTATTGCTGTTTCGCAGGGATTTCGGTTCTTTTTTTGCATTTATGCAGCGTCCAGAACTTTATTCACAAGGGCGTCGGCCTCTGAATTCTTTGCTCTTGGAATGTGTTTAAAGGTTATTGTTCCAAATTTGCCTGAGAGTATAAAAGCCTTATTAAATAACACCTTAAGTCGTTCGTTTTTTACTTTGTATAGTCCGTTAAGTTGTTTTACCACCAGCTCACTGTCCAAGTGACAAGTTAATTCCGAATATTTTTTTTCGATTGCTGTTTCTAATCCGGTTATAAGTGCTTCGTATTCCGCTTCATTGTTTGTACATTTGCCTAAATATTTTCCTAGCTCAAAAACTATTTTTCCACCGTCGTCTTTGAACACTACACCTATTGCTCCCGGTCCCGGGTTTCCTCTTGCTCCTCCGTCTGTGAATAAATTCATTTAGTCTCCTTAAAATATGTAGCCAGTACAACCGAAAAACTTCCCACAAGAGATCCTAAACACATTCCGGCAAACAAATTGAGAATAATATTTCGATATTGCTCTTTGACTACCGGTTGTCCCATAGGTTCAATTTGCAGAGATTCATCACCGGTTTTATTAAGTTCTTTTGCTGTTTCTATGGTCTTGCCAGAAAAATATGACCAATAATAGTTTGCCCGCTCTGGGTCCTCAGATTTTATTGTAATAGTAATCAATTGTGGAGATGTTTTCTTGGTTTTAATTTGATTACCAAGTTTTCGGAGTGATTCTTCCGTAACGGGAAGTCCCACTGACTCAAGCGCATCCTTTTTTAACTCAGCGCTTTCTAAAAAACCTATTACTGTATTGGTGTAATTTTGAGCGGTTTGTTGGCTGTAATACCCCTCATATGTAAAATATTTTCCGTCGCTTTTTTCGATCTGTCTGCCAATAAACAACGACCCTATGGCTAAATACTTTTGCGGCATAAGAAAATAACTCAGACCTCCCACAAAGACTCCTACTAAAACAAATAGAGCTATTTTTTTGAAGTTTTTTCTGTAGAAAAACACGATTTCTTGTAGTTCCATGTTGGTATTATACAACCCTTTAACACTAGCTAATAAACAGGTAAAATTATATACTAGAAAGTAAGTAAACTGCCCATGACTCCAAAGAAAGTTGTAATAAAAAAATCTGCACTAAGTCCGACGGTCCTAATTGCTGGGGGAGCCGGTTTTATTGGTTCGCACCTTGCTGAAACGTTACTTTTAAAAAACACGCGCGTCATTATCCTTGATAATTTTAAAACCGGAAAAAGAAGTTACGTAAATCACCTTTTGTCCGATCCCAAGTTTGCACTTTATGATACCGATATAAACCAGGGTCTTCCAGAAGAAATTGAAAGTGTTGATTATATTTTTCACATTGCAGGTCTTGAAGAACACAAGGGTGTTGTAAGTCTAGATTCTTTGCTTACCAATGCGGTTGGAACAAAGCAATTGTTGGATCTTGCCCAGAGAAGTAACGCCAAATTTGTACTAGCATCTTCAATTTACGTATACCAGGGAATGATGTCCCAGGTGAATTTGGAGCAATATTTTGGAAAAACATCGTCCGAAGAAGGTAAATACTCAATGGCGGAGGCTAAAAGATACGCTGAAGCACTTGTTTGGGAATATTTTAAGAAAAACGAAACTGACGTAAGAATTGTGAGGCTTCCTGAAGTGTTTGGTCCAAAGATGGATTTGGATGCAAGTGGGGACTTAGGTCGGATGATGCAGGAATTAAAAGATAACAGGGATCTTAATGTTTATGGTGAGGGTGTCGAGAAGGAGTATTACCTTTATATTAACGATGCGGTTACAGGTTTAATTAAATCTCTGTTTAACGAAAAGACAAAGGGAAAAATTTATTCTTTGGTGGGAGCTGAGCCTTACTCTGTATTGGAAATCTCGTTTTTGTTGAAGAGTTTGGCTAACCGGGAACTCAAAATTGAATTTAGACCGAAAGACCGAGAAATTGCTCCCAAAAATATTTTCCCGGATACATCTAACTTAAGAGATTTAGATTGGCAGATAAAAACTTCCTTTAAAGATGGAATTTTGAAAACGCTTGCATGGTTAGGTTATGAAGTAAACACTCATAGTTTTAAACCAACCAAGTTTATTGAGGATAAGAGGAAAGAAAAAAGTGGGGATTCGCTAAGTAGTTTGGCGGGTGTTAGTGAGCCCACTACGCCTATACCAACTCCTGCTCCAACACCAGTCCCAGCGCCTACATTTACGCCAGCCCCGGCAGCTTCTCCTTTTAGTGCAGTAGCCTTGGCTAGCGGCGGTAATATGTCCCATCCTATAATTCCTGCTGCCCCGCGCCCACCAAAAATCGGTGTACATATGGCTTTCCCATCTATTCCGTCTTTTATTTCTAGAAACGGTAAAAAGTTGGAAAATAGTGCAAATTTTTCTCCCCAAACTCCCTCCCGTTTCAAACCTGCACTAATGGTTGCACTACTTGTATTATCCTATTCGCTAATTTTATTTTTGATTGTTCCGCTTGTTCAAACATACCAAAATCTAAAGAGCGCTTCCGAAGAAATAAAACAGGTTCCAACCCTTTTGAGTCAATTTGATTCACCGGGTGCGCAGAGTTCTGCAAACGAAGCATTTCAGCATTTTTATAAAAGTCAGAAAGCTTTGAGCAAACTATCTTGGCTTGCGAAATTAACAGGAAAAGAGGAGATGTATAGTTCTGTAAGTAAATCTTTAGCTTCAGCAATGTATTCTTCAAGAGCCGCATATTTTTTGGCTAAGGCTTCTACCCCAGTAAACACACTGTGGGAAACTGTTAGACCTGATTCGGATAAAACATTTGATAACGAATCCTTTGAAAAGGCTAAGTCGGAATTTGCATCTGCGCAAACAAATCTTCAATTGGCGCAGGCTGAGTTTAAAGGTGTAAAACAGGAACTGTTCTCAGGTGAAATGAAGAAATCTCTAGCATTTTACGAGAGTAACTTGATCACTACTCTTGAGGGCATGGATTTAATTTCGTCGGCTTTACTGGGTTTTACAGATTTAATCGGCGTTGGTGAATCCAGAAAATACCTAATTTTATTTCAGAATTCTAACGAGATTAGACCAACCGGTGGTTTCATAGGTTCTTATGCGGTATTAGAGCTTAAGGACGGAAAGATTGGGGAGTTAACAATAGACGATATATATAATCCAGATGGCCAAATAGATTTGCGCGAAATAAAAGTTCCCGCCCCAGGCCCCGTAAGTGAGTATTTGAACGAACCCGATCTTCATATTAGAAATGCAAACTGGAATCCGGATTTTCCTCAAAGCTCACGTGATATTCAGGATTTGTATTTTAAAGTTACCGGCGAAAAAGTTGATGGGGTTGTCGCTTTAGATCTTTTCTTTGCAAAAGAAATATTAAAAGTTACCGGACCTATATTTTTAACCGCTTACAACGAAGAAATTTCTGCGGATAATTTGTACGAAAGAGCTCAGTATCATAGCGAATTTAACTACACAGACGGTTCCGATCAAAAGCGCTCCTTTCTAACAGTATTAGGAAGCAAGCTCTTGGAAAAACTTTTCGCAATTCCAAAAGATAAGATGCCGGAGTTTTGGGTGTCTGTTAACAAATCCTTAGAGGAACGTCACCTAATGTTCTCACTAAATAATAATCCTTTTGGTGCTTACTTAGAAAAAATAGGGTGGGACGGCGGGTTAGTAAAAACTGCTGAAGACTATCTTTACGTTGTGAACTCTAATTTAGGTGGAACAAAAGCTAACTACTTTGTAAAAAACGAAATGAATTACGAAATATTTTCCGCAACACGGGATGGACTTTTGCGTGGCGTAATTACAATGAAATATAACCACACCGGTGAAAGTGATGCCTGGCCTGGGGGTCCGTATAAAGATTACGTTCGGGTGCTTACTCAGACCGGTACAAAGTTAACCGGTGCCGAAATACAATATGCCGGTAAAGAAGTTGCTAACATTTTCCCCGAAATCGCGATTAACAAGGTTGGAAATTACAACTCGTTCGAATATGGTTTTACACTTAATCCTAGAGAGAGTGTGGAGTTAAAGATCTATTATGACTTGCCCGTAAACCTTTCCTTATCAAAGGACAATTTGGATTACAATCTGTATTGGCAAAAGCAGCCGGGCACAGACGGGGACAAGTTTGGCTTTACATTTAACGCTCCATTTAGTTTGATTGCGGATCCTTCAAAGCTTGAGGGCATATTAAATGTAGATCAAAAGGTTCATGTTTCCTTGGATCCTCAGTGATTGTAGGTTAAAATAACCCTAATGCCGATAAACGACTCGCCTCAATACAATAAGCAGCATGCTGTACCACAAAATATTATGGACGTGGAGTTTAAGATTATCGGTGAACTCACTCTCCGCCAATTTGCCTATGTTTTAGTGTTCGGCGCTCTTGCGTATATCACTGTTGTTTATATGCAGGGCATTTTTAAGTGGCCTATTGCGGTAACTTCGGCTCTTATAGGTTTTGGACTGGCTTTTGTTCCTATTGAAGAACGGGGAATG
>CAYMCX010000048.1:3073-5920 GCA_964389145.1 uncultured Candidatus Saccharibacteria bacterium | reverse complement strand
TCTTTTTAAGGAACCAAACATCACATACAAAATATACTCAATATTTTTCATGATAGTTGTTGTGGCAGTTGGAATTTCCTACATTTTACTCAAATCTCTAATTTTTCATGAATCTCATATTGCCCCTCACGTGACAGCGCGTCTTTTCTCTTTAAAGCTTTCGTACCTTATTCAAGCCTCTTACGATTTATATTCGCAAGGGACAATTTGGCTATCCTATCTATATCTTTTGATGTTCGCTTCGGGTATTTTGGCGCTTTTCAGTATGATTTACAGCTGGGTTTTCTGGGTCAGTTTGGCTCTTGCCGCAATAACTACCATTGTCCTGATATTTGATATAGAAAACGAGTTAGACCTAAGGGCGCCCGACAAACCGTCACTAGAAGATGTGGTAGTTAATTTGAGTCATTTTAATGAATAAACATATGTTTCGAATCATAACCGATATGTTCTTACTTACAATGTTGCTCCTTTTATTGGTGCTTCCTACAAGTATGGTCGGATGGAGTAAAGTAGCAGGCCCTACCCCAGATGTGCTTCCAGCACAAAGTGTGCGCCCTCAAGTAGAAAAATTAGATCCCGCAATAGAGTCAGATGTTTATAGGTCTTTTGAGAAAATTGAAACTGAGGAAGAATCCAAGGAAACTACACCGTCAAAAGACACTGCAGAGGATGTTAACTTACAAGCGGAATAAGATAAATCACAAGTAAAATACTAAAAGCCCACAACATAACTGAAACCAAAAGTGGTCTATCCGACAGCAAAATTCTCTCCGGAGATTCTGCATCTTCCCGTTCGTAAATAACATATAAGTATCTCGCAACTCCATATATTACAACAGGAATTGTCAGCATCATCCATTTAGGATTCCTTAATATCGAGGGAAGTATGGATTTTAAAGTATCGCTCGAACCTGTTGGGGAAACTTGAAACGCAAACAAAGAATAAGTAATTATAGCCAGTGAAGATGACATGGAAATCATACTGTCCAAAAGCGCGTCAGGGTAATGCCTTAATGTAGCTCTTGTCTTTGATTCATAAGCGTCGCCAAGGTGCTTTTTTAAGATAGTCTTTTCTGATCGTCTCTTACCAAACGCAAGAAGGAGGGAAAGACCTATTGTGGCTAAAACCAACCAGGATGAAAGAGATGTGGCCGCCGCCAGTCCTCCTGCAAAAACTCTAAGAACAAAACCGCTTGCTACCGTCAAAGAATCCAAGATAATTACATTTCGTAAATACGTAGAGTAAAAAAGCTGAATAACGATGTAAGCGCAAATAGCTAATGTAAAATATGTGCCGATAAAAGCTGCAGAAAACGCGATAGAACCTAGTATTAGTGTAAAGGCAATAACCCAAGCCACCGCTTCCGGAAGTTTTCCTGAAGCAATAGGGCGATTCTTCTTTACCGGGTGAGTTCTATCTTTGGGGGCATCTACAATGTCATTGATAAAATATGCACCGGAAGAAATACCACAAAACGCCAAAAATGCTAAGAAGGTGGGTATGTAAACTTCAGGTTCCAGCAATTTTCCAGAAAAAATAGGGGCTGCAAAAACACTAAAATTCTTAAGCCACTGCCTTGGGCGGGCCGTTCTTATGATTTGATAAATCAAATTCAACACATTAACATTATACATTAAAGCTGCCCGGTATCCTCTTACCTGTTAAGGAAAAATAGCAAATAAAGAATCTTGTACCCAACACCATATATGGTCCGTATTAGGTCTTCCCCACCGTAAGAATTAAGTTTTTCTCTAATGTTACTAACGTGTACTTCGACGGTATTTAAATTTATATCAAGACCGTATTTCCAAACTCCCTGCAAAAGTTTTTCCTTAGAAATAATTCTGCCTCTATTTCTTAGCAAGAATTCCAAAATATCAAACTCCTTTTTACGTAACTCAATAAATTTCCCTCCCCTGGAAATCACTCTTGCCTGTGAATCCAAAACAAGATCATCTACTTTTAAAATATAGTCCATAAGCAATGCCCCACTTCGGCGAATTAATGCCCGGATACGCGCTTGTAACTCTTGCTCACTAAAAGGTCTGGTGAGGTAATCGTCAGCACCGGCCTCAAAACAAAACACCTTACTATTTATGTCACACGGACAGGTCAACATCATAATTGGAGTTCATTCATTTCCGTCTCTAATATTTCTACACATTTCAACACCATTATGTTGAGGGGGATTTAGGGCGAGAATAATTAGATCGTACGAATTAAGTGTAGCCATATTACACCCATCCGTTCCGGTGAGTGCTGTTTCTAAATAATATTCGTGTAAGGTAGCTTTTAAAGTCTGTATCCGCTCAGGCTCGTCACTTATTAATAAAATTCTCATACAAATCCATACGTTTCAACATGCGACTGTATATTTGCCTCCTTAAATATATCTATTTAAATTATATTAATCTAAATTGTGGACGCAATTAAAATTATAGTCGTACAATCCTTAACACAACCTGAAATTAGAAAATGTATGCGCCAGGTTGATCTTCTTTTAAAGAAGTTATATATTAGTACCCACACGTTATGTTACTAACACCGCACGTACTTGTGGGGGTAGCCATAGGCACTTCCATAACAAATCCAATAATCTCAGGTCCCTTAGCCATTGGGATGCATTTCCTTGGTGATTTAGTTCCCCACTGGGACTTTTTCTCCAACACACAAAAAGAAGTGCGCCTAAAAGGATGGCGTCCTATCGCTGTTATGGCTGATTTGGTTATTGCGGTAAGTGTTGGTTTCTCTACTCTTCAGTACACCGCTCCATCGGTTGCAACTGAAATGCGACAGAGAATAGAAAATACCCAAGATACCGGAAAAAAATTTCTAGCAACTTT
>CAYMCX010000048.1:0-3063 GCA_964389145.1 uncultured Candidatus Saccharibacteria bacterium | reverse complement strand
TTATTGCCTGTGGGTGCTTAATAACCCGGCCGTAGCTCTAAGTGTGTTTATCGCAGGAATATGCTCCGTTCTACCTGACGCTTTGGAAGCACCACATATTTACATGCAAAAGGATTGGGGTATCTTAGGGGTTCTTACACGAATTCAAAGTCGACTGCAGTTTCAGGCACCACTGCCGTGGGGTATTATCTCTCAGGTAATCGTGATGCTTGTTGCTTCCATACTGATTTTAAATTCAACAATATAATAAAAGAAGCCACAATACCCGATAAAGTTAGTGTTACTAAACCTACATACTTCTCCGAAGACAATATTCCAATTAATCCAAATACAGCAGTGCTTATCCAATAAAACACGGCTATCTTTTTGTGACTCCATCCCCTGTCTAAAAGAATGTGGTGCAAATGACCCCTGTCGCCCTTTAACGGGTTCTTCTTTTGAATAATTCGTCTTCCAAAAGTAACTACCGCGTCTAAAAACGGAATTAAAATTATAACGATGGAAGTAGCAGTTTTGGCATTAACTAATATAGATAGGGTTGTCAAAACCGCTCCCGCGGCGACCGCGGAAAACCCCCACATAATTTTAGATGGGTGCCATGTGTATCTTACTAACCCAAAACTGGCGCCTGCTGCAATAAAAGCCATTTTTGCATAACTTAATTGTGTTGGGAGAAGAGGTGAAAATCTTAGGGCAAGCAAACCAAGCATAATGCTTGCGATACCAATTATTCCCCCGTATTGCCCGTCAATCCCGTTTGACCAAGAAAGTAAATTCAAAATCCAAACTATCCAAAATACCGTTATGACCGAAGAAAAAAGTTCCAGATTTGCAAACTCCCAAATTCCACCGAAAGGACTTCTAACAAAACCTATCTTCATACCAAGCACGGGAACCAAAGCAACTATCACAAACATCAAAAAGAGTCTTAATGCCGGAGATTCAAATATTTTTAAAATTGAACGAGAGTGAGTGTTTTGATAGTCATCGGCAAGTCCTAAAAGGGCTAACAAGGCGGCTACAAGACAAATTCCAAATATCTCTTTTGATAAAGGGACTAAAAGCAATGTCGTAACAAGAAAACCTATCATAAAAACAACCCCACCTCCACGTGCCGTTGGTTTTGTAAGGATCATCGCCGGATGAAAATGTTCTTTTGGGTTAGTCATCAACCCATGCTCATCCGCAAAACTTATAAATTTAGGTGTAATAAAAAATACAACTAAAAATCCAATCACAAAGGGTAACAATAATTGGAAACTAAACGGATCAATAAGCGAGGGGAAAGGAACCGACGAAATCATGACAATTCGTATTAGTGAATAAAAAATAGCGAAATTAGCAAACGAAACTATCAACGCCAACAGCGTGTTTAGATAGCGGGCGAAGTAGTCCCTCAATAAGTAGTTTATTAACAAACCCGAAAAAAGAATAAATCCGGATAGAATAGGCAAAATAAATATGTTTCTCTTGTAGTCTAAAGCCAAGTCGCCCCACGGCATCGAATACCAAATAGGAATTGTGTCGTTTAGATATTTATATCGAATGAGGAGGTATAAAAACTGAGCTATTACTAATACCAAATTGGCAACCCAAATAATAGTTCTTTGATTAAATTTATCGCTGCGTGCTAGATTGCGAAAAATATGTGAAGATTTAATATCTCTTAGCATTGGTGTACTAATATTACCTCACCTTGGGTGTGTAATATAAATCCTTCATTTTCCTGCCAAAAAGCATTCTTGTTTGAGCTTCTACAAAAGGAAAGAAGGAAAAGGTGAGCATGTTTACGATAACCAAAGGACCCTCAAAAAAGGTAAGGACTTTTCTCCAGAACGGCCAATTATCAGGTATCGGCTTTACTACTCTAAATCGTATCAACACACCGGGAACTAAAAATACAAGAGTACAGGTTAAGATAAAACTCATAATATATGGAAGGCTATACGCAAAATTTGTTTGCTTAACACCCTCATTTACAAAAGTTACGATACTAAAACCAAATGTAATCAAGAATACTATGCTAATTAAAAGTACTTTCTTTTTAAACTGCTCTATTGTCCACAAAAGTTTGTATTTTGCAGGAACCAAAGGATGTGTTAAGAAACCTTTCATAGATAAAGGAAATACAATGACTCCCCATCCCCATCTGAGAAGTTGCCTGTATAAACTCTTATAGGAATTCCAGTACGAACTACCTTCCACAGCATCAGCAGAATACGGAATGAAATGAGGAACACCTGTGAAATCCCCGTTTCGAACAAAGAAAGCTCTCCAATAAAAAACTGTATCGTCGATTCCCAGGGCAACATCCCAATAATCAGCGTCAATTAGAGTTTGCAAAGAGGCTGAGTAGGCAGAAAAAGTGTCTTTCGTAGCTAAGTCGGAAACTATCCAGTCTGCTAAACCTCCTAAGGTAATGGAAGTAGCTTCAATTCTCATAAACATCGGAACCCGCCAATAATTATTATCGAACAAATGAACAGCGGTAGAGTAAAAATGGTTGTTTCTTTTGTCGGAAGATAGGTAGAGATGTGTTAGACGTGTTAGGTAGTGAGGATGTAAGACATGATCCGCATCTATAGTACTAAAAATATAATTTTTGATACTAACACCTTGTTTCGTAAACTCTTCTACAGCGTGCTTGGCTCCCCAGGTCCTGTTTGCAGCCCCAGCTCCAATAGCCTCCCCTAATATTCCTGCCGGATGAACAAACGTATAGAAACCGCCAAGTTTAGATTCACGCCCATCCATAACTTTTTTTATATCCCCTATTACTTTATCTGAATACTTCTCCTCGATGGTATACACAATGACTATTTGCTCCGCAGGGATAGATTGATTAAAAATGCTGTCAATTGAATCTTTGAGAACGTTATAAGGTTCATTAAAGGCCGGAATAAGAAGGAAATGCCTTACAGCGGAAAGAGAATCCGGGAGTGTCTCTTTATCAGGTAATTCGGCATAATTTAAGTTTTTTAACTCCTGTGCCCAATCTACCTTTAGCTCGGAGGCGTATTTTTGGTAGCCAACAGCCATACCTACTGTGTATCTAAACCCTAA
>CAYMCX010000047.1:0-5954 GCA_964389145.1 uncultured Candidatus Saccharibacteria bacterium | reverse complement strand
CCCATTTTCTCCGCCTGATCAATCATGCTGTCAATTCCTGCGATCTTTAGAGCCTTAACAGCAGGTATGTTTAGCGAATTACCTAAAGACTTTCTTACAGACATTGGACCTCTAAATATACCGTCATAGTTTACGGGGTTGTAAGGCTTTTCGGCAGATTCTCCGGGAAACGTAGTTGGTACATCAAGCATCGGATAAGACGCCGTATAGCCCTGAGTAAGCATTGTGGCGTATGTTAACGGCTTTATAGAAGAACCGGGTTGTCTTGAAGCTAAACTAACGTTTAAATTAGGTTCAAACGTACAACTGTTCTCACCGGTAATCCCAGAAATACATCCTTCAGGCTCAGATTCAAGGAAGTATCCTTTAGAACCAACCATGGCAAGAATCTGCCCAGTCTTTGGGTCTATTGCCACCATGGAACCATTCCCGACGTTTAAACCGCGTGCTGTCTCCACCTCATCAGCAACAATGTCCTGAGCTTTCTCCTGTAAACTTAAATCCAAAGACGTTGTAACCTGAAGCCCACCCTGTTCCAAGGCTTCCTCACCAAATTTGTCCGCTAAAATTTGCTTTACATAAAATACAAAGTGCGGGGCTTTAAATGATACAGGAGCAGCCTGAAAGTTTAACTCCTCGTTCTTAGCCAACTCGTAGTCCTCATTTCCAAGAAAGTATCTTTTGCCGTCGGTACCAAGCCAGCCACGCTCATTCATTAAGTACAAAACATAGTTCTTACGCTCTAAACCTGCATCGGGGTTTGACCAATAAGAATAGTAACTGGGCCTTTGGGGAAGTCCCGCTAAGTACGCAGCCTCAGCAACACTTAGTTCTGTAGGATCTTTTGCAAAAAAGGAGCGGGAGGCGGTCACGATACCGTAGTTTTGCCCACCGTACGGGGTTTCATTAAGGTACATCTGCATGATTTGATCTTTTGTATATCTATTTTCCAGCTGAAGCGACAAAATGATTTCTTTTATCTTTCTGCTGATAGTTTGATCCTGAGTTAATACGGCATTTTTTACAACCTGTTGAGTGATAGTTGAACCGCTTTGAGTCTCACCGCCCATAACCATATTTTTTACGGCACGTGCCATACCCCGTAAGGAATAGCCTTTGTGAAAGTAAAATTCGGCGTCTTCTACAGCAAGAGTCGCGTGAACAATGTTTGGTGAAACTTTATCTATGGTTATAAGCTCTCGATTTTTCTCACCGTAAACTTCAAATATCGGAGCACCGTTACGATCGTAAAGCTTAGTCGAAAGCTCTTCACTTCTTTCCAAAAGAGTATTGGGGTTTGGCAGTTCCCTTGAAAATGCTGCAAATACCACTACCATGAAGAAAAGCCCCGCAATCATTCCTATAAATACAAAAGTTGCTATGTATGTTAGGAGTAAAAGATTCTTCGAGTTATATCTCTTAACTCCTCTTCTCACAGTTCTTGTACTTGAATAAGTGGTTTTTCGGGGTTTAAAGTATTTTACTAACACCTTTGGCAGATGAAGTTTCTTAAACATATATAAAATTATAACATTACGTAAAGGATTATCATTCCTATCCTATAAAAAACTTAGTATAATCACGGCATGGCAAATATTAATACAGACCCCAAAAAGATAGACGAAATTTTGACCCGCGGAATTCAAGAAGTTTATATCAAAGAAGAACTTAGAGAAAAATTATTAAGCGGAAAGCAGCTCCATTTAAAACTGGGGACTGATGTGACAGGGCCGTTGTTGCATCTAGGTCATTCTGTTGTCCATAGAAAACTAAGAGATTTTCAGGAACTTGGGCATAGAGTCACCCTTATAATAGGGGACTTTACTACCTTGGTGGGGGATCATTCTGATAAGGTTGATATGCGATCGGAGGCAAATTCGAAAGATATTGAAGAAAATGAGAAAAGCTACAAAGATCAGTTTTTTAAAACTGTGCTAGAGGATCAGACCGAAATAAGACATAACTCCGAATGGTTAAAGCCCCTAAATTTTAATGACGTTATAAATTTGGCTAAAAATTTTACTATTTCTCAAATGCTTGAACGCGATGCATTTACTCTTAGATTTCAACAGCAAAAACCAATCGGGCTGGACGAGTTTTTATACCCATTAATGCAGGGATACGACTCTGTTGCACTAAAGTGCGATGTGGAATTTGGTGGCACCGATCAGACATTTAACCTATTGGCGGGAAGAAAATTGATGGAAGCAATGGGAATGAAGCCTCAATCAGCTGTTGTAACGCGACTACTTACAGGCAGCGACGGAAGGGCCATGGGAAAAAGCCTAAAAAACTTTATTTCCATCATGGACAACCCAATAGATATGTACGGAAAAATAATGTCTATTGTGGATGAGGTTTTGTGGGAATACTTTGAACTTATAACAAGAGTTCCTATGGATGAAATTGCAGAGATGAAAAAGGCAGTAGAAAACGGTGAAAACCCAATGATCTTTAAGAAAAAGCTTGCGCGGGATGTTGTAACCTTTTACCACTCTGAAACAAACGCGTTAAACGCAGAAAAAGTTTTTGAAGAAACTGTGCAAAAACGAGGCATTTCCGAAGACGTCATTCAGGAAGTTACGATTACGGGAACTATGACTATTTTAGATTTCCTAAAGCAGGCAACCTCAGGCAGACACTCGTCCGGGGATATTAAAAGAGCGATAGAGCAGGGTGGGGTAGAGGTGGGCGGAAAAAAGATAACCAACATCGGGGAAATTGTAGAATTTACACCAGGAGTTGTAGTAAAAATGGGTAAAAGAGATTTTATGAGGGTTAAAAACTCATAGGAAGGACTTTATGAAAGAAAAATTGAAAAAAATCAAAAAGAAGATGAAGGTGATATTCAAGAAAGAGAATATCGCAAAGGCGATTGTCATTGTGAGCAGTTTAGCTCTTCTGGCCACAAGTGTTTTGCCTTTTATATTGTAGTTTATATTGCAGACAGACTGGTAAAATGACCTTATGGTTGTACTAACTAACCCTGTATCTTCTGTACCAAAAATCGGCCCAAAATATAGAAAACTTCTAGAGAAACTGGAGATATACACTGTTGAAGATTTAATGTACCACTTCCCCTTTAGATATGACGATCTTTCCAATATTAAGGATGTTTCTGATTTAGTAGCGGGTGAGGTTGCCACAATAAAAGGTTTGCTTGAGAGTGTTAATAACATTTATACCAAAAACGGTAAAAAACTTACGGTAGCTAAAATTCAAGATTCATCCGGCGTCACACAAGCAATATGGTTTAATCAACATTATTTGAAAAAGTCCCTGCAGGTAGGGGACACGTATCAGTTTAGCGGAAAAGTAGATACCTTTAGCAACAAAATATGTTTAATCGCACCGGAGATCGAAAAGTCTGAACATCCAATACACACGGGAAGGCTTGTGCCTGTGTATCCGGAAACATTGGGCATAAGTTCCAAATATCTAAGGTCTAGGATTAACGACGTCTTACTTCGAGATTCAAAATTTGAAGAATTTCTACCAGAAATGCTATTAAATAAAAGAAATTTAAATGAATTTGATAAAGCAGTTAGATCAATTCATTTTCCAAATACCGATGCAGATTCAAAGCACGCCAGGCACAGGTTCGAGTTTGAAGAATTCTTCTTAGAACTACTAAAAGTTGAGATTAGAAAAGATGCTTGGGAGAGAAAGCTTATGGGCATTCCGTTTGATGAAAAGAAAATTAAGGGCGCGGTGGTAGATTTTATTAAAACCCTACCTTTTACACTCACAGATTCCCAGGAGGCAGCATATCAAGAAATCCTCAAAGATATGACTTACAAACACCCCATGAACAGACTCTTAGAGGGAGACGTGGGTACTGGAAAGACTGTTGTGGCTGTAATAGCATCCTATTTTACTAAACTAAATGGTTACAAAACAATATACATGGCTCCGACAGAAATCTTAGCCAATCAACATTACGAAACATTCAAAAAATTCTTGGAGCCCTTGGGATTAAAAGTTTTTCTTATAACGGGGAATAAGAAAGAAGCCGGCGACAACTGGGACGTTTTGATAGGAACACACGCGCTACTCTACGGCGATAGAAACTACAGCAACACAGGCCTAATTGTTATTGACGAGCAGCATAGATTTGGCGTAGAACAACGAGCAAAGCTACTTGAGACAGCAGGTAAAAAGTCTATACCGCACCTATTAACCATGACAGCTACACCAATTCCAAGAACCCTCGCTTTAACCTTATTCGGAGATTTATCAATCTCAACCCTTAGAACCCCACCAAATATAGGCAAGAAAATTACTACAAAGGTTCTTTCGGATAAGCAGAGAATTGAAGCTTACGAACACATACGGGATAGAGGCGAATCAACCTTTATTGTCTGCCCTTTAATTGAAGAATCAGAAAGCATTAGCCTAGAAAATGTGAAGGCTGCAGAGGTTGAATTCCTGTCTTTAAAAAGCGGTGTGTTCTCAGGTACTTCAATCGGACTTTTGCACGGAAGAATGAAACCTAAAGAAAAACAAGAGGTTATGGACAAATTTAAAAGCGGTGAAATAAAAGTGCTTGTATCAACGCCGGTTATTGAAGTAGGAATAGATGTACCTGAGGCAACTGTTATGGTTATAGAAAGTGCCGAAAGATACGGGCTGGCCTCGCTTCACCAGCTAAGAGGGCGCGTAGGACGAGGCGACAAGCCCGGAGTCTGTCTCCTATTTGTTTCAAATAATTCTGTAAAATCTCACGAAAGACTTAAAAACATGGAAAAAATTAGCAACGGATTGGAACTTGCCGAAATAGATATGCGGTTAAGGGGACAAGGAGACGTATACGGAACAATGCAGCACGGCTTTAAAAGCTTTAAAGTGGCAGACATAAATAACTTGGAAATGCTTACCCAAGCCAAAGAAGACGCCCAGGAAATATTTCAGGAACTTGGTAAATACCCGCACCTAAAAGAGAAGTTGATACAAAAAAGTGGTAAACTCGTAGGGCAAAATTAAGATTTTGATTGATATGTTAAGAATAACAAGCGGAACAGTAAAAAATAAAAGACTAGAAGTGCCCGAAGTACCTGGAATAAGGGCAGTTCAGGAAGTAGCAAAACTAGCTATATTCTCAATACTTGCCGAAAACGTTGAGGATGCGCAGGTTTTGGATCTCTACGCCGGAAGCGGAAACCTCGGACTAGAAGCTTTGAGTAGAGGAGCAGCCTGGTGCGATTTTGTAGACGAATCCTGGAATGCCAAGCAAAGTATTATTAAAAACATCCAAAGCTGCGGATTTGAAGATAAAGCAGAGGCACACCTCAGTGACGCTGTTAAATACGTAGGTAACACAGACAAAAAGTACGATGTCATTTTTGTAGATCCGTTTTACGACGACACCTCACATAGATTTTTACTCAAAAATATAGAGGAGATCCTAAATCCGGATGGAACCGTGTTTTTTATGCACGGAGCAAACCTGGATATCGCAAAGATGCTTGAGGACAGGACTTTGAGCTTGATATCACAACGAAAATATGGAAAAAGCCTGCTTTCCGTGTTAAAACATCCTCAACGTTGACAAAAACCCTATCCACCTCTATATTAAGCCCTGCAACTTGTTGACCAACATGGCAAAGTTCCTTAAACTTGCTACATAAGGAAAATATCCTTAGTCAGCCGAGATTTAGTTAATTAGGAGTATAAAAAATGGCAGTACCTAAAAGGAAAAAAAGTAAAAGTAAAACAAGAAAAGGTAGAAACGCACACGAAGCCAGGCCAGTAATAAAGGCAGCAAAAACCAAAGACGGAAAGGCATTTAAAAGAGGCCACGTTGAGGAAAGAATCGAAATCGACTAGCCTGTTTAGTAATTTTTACGAGTAAAGAACAGATCAAGATAAAATGAAAAGCAAAACTGACCCTAGACATTCGGCTAGAAAATTGGCTTTATCAAGCATATTTTGCTGGTTATTCTCCGAATCAAATA